>VGJF01000167.1 GCA_016867585.1 Candidatus Aminicenantota bacterium
GGAGCAGAACTCGCTCCCGGCCGTCTGCGGCCGGGTCTGCCCCCAGGAGACGCAGTGCGAGCAGCTCTGCGTCCTGGGGATCAAGGACAAGCCGGTCTCGATCGGCTACCTCGAGCGCTACGTCGCCGACGCCGAGCGCGTCGCTGGGAAGGTCAAGGTCCCGGCCCTCCGGCCGCCGACCGGGAAGCGGGTCGCGGTCGTCGGGTCCGGTCCGGCCGGACTGACCGTGGCCGTCGAATTGGCCAAGCTCGGCCACAACGTCACGATTTTCGAAGCCCTCCACGAGCCGGGAGGAGTCCTCGTCTACGGAATCCCCGAGTTCCGGCTTCCCAAATCGATCGTCAAGGCCGAGGTCGATTATCTCAAGGCCCTCGGCGTCTCCGTCCAATGCAACACGGTCATCGGCAAGACGATCACCGTCGACGAGCTCCTCGAGATGGGCTTTCAGGCCATTTTCGTCGGCTCGGGGGCAGGCCTCCCCCAGTTCATGCGCATCCCCGGCGAGGCCCTGAACGGCGTCTACTCGGCCAACGAGTTCCTGACCCGCAACAACCTCATGCGGTCCTACCAGTTCCCGGCCTTCGACACGCCCCTCCTCCGGGGCAAGCGCGTGGCGACGATCGGCGGAGGCAACGTGGCCATGGACTCGGCCCGGACGGCCCTCCGGCTCGGGGCCGAGAAAAGCTTCATCGTCTACCGCCGGAGCCGGGCCGAGATGCCCGCCAGGGTCGACGAGATCGAGCACGGCGAGGAGGAGGGGGTCGAGTTTCATCTTTTGACCCTGCCCCTCAAGATCCTTGGGAACGAGCAGGACTACGTCCGGGCGATGGTCGTCCAGCGGATGGAGCTCGGCGAGCCCGACGACTCGGGCCGGCGCCGGCCCGTCCCGATCGCCGGCTCGGAGTTCGAGATGCCGGTCGACGTCGTCGTCGTGGCCATCGGCAACAACCCCAATCCCCTTATCCCCCAGACGACCCCCGGCCTGGCCGTCCAGAAGTGGGGCGGGATCATCGCCGACGAGAAGACGGGAAAGACAAGCCGCGACCGCGTCTACGCCGGGGGCGACATCGTCACCGGGGCGGCGACGGTCATCCTGGCCATGGGCGCGGGCAAGAACGCGGCTTACGCGATGCACAAGGAATTGACGGGCGAGGACCTCGCCCCAGCCGCGCCGAATCCGGACGAGAAAAAATAGCCTCTCTCTCCCCAAAAAAAATGAACGGCGGGACGGCTATTTCCCCGGCACGATCACGTTGAGTTTGAGGTGCGACGGATGGAGGCGGGAGCGGTGGACGGTGTGGACCGCGCTCCGGAAGTCCTCCTCCCTAGCCTGGTAGATGTTGACGAACGTCTGGGGGTTGCGGTCGATGACGGGAAACCAGGTGCTTTGGACCTGGACCATGATCCGGTGCCCCTTGAGAAAACAGTGATGCCTGTCCCGCAGGTCGAAGGCGATCTCGGTCACGGCGTTCGGCACAAGCGGCTCGGGCTTCTCGAAGCTCGTCCGGTACTTGCTCCGGAAGACCTCTCCCGCCAGCAGCATCTGGAAATCCCCCATCCGGACGCCCGCCGGATTGGGCCGCGGGTCGGGGGCGTCGTTCGGATAGACGTCGATCAGCTTGACGATCCAGTCCGCGTCCGTCCCGGTCGTGGAGACGAAAATGTCGGCGATGATCGGACCGGCGATCGTGACGTCCTCCGCCAGGACGTCCGACCGGTAGACGAGGACGTCGGAGCGGCGGGCGGCGAACCGCTGGTCCTCGACCATCCAGAGGTGCCCCTGGGTCGTCCGGATTTCCTGGGACCAAGGGACCGGCTTCCGGGGATCGCTCGTGAAGGCGTCCGCCGCCCCGTCCGATTCCGTCTCCGCCGGAGGATCGAAGGAGAGTTTCCCGTCCGCCCGCAGATAGAGCTTTTTCTCTTCCGTCTTTCGCGGCGGCCAGCGGTCGTAGGACATCCAGCGGTTCGACCCCGTCTCGAAGACCCAGGCCTCGGGGAGGCCGAGCATTCCCTTGTCCTTTAAATAGAAGTTGAAGAACGGCAGCTCCGCTTTTTCCCGATAGTCGACTCCCGTCTTGACCCCGAACTTGATGTGCCCCAGGACGTCGCCGTCCTCGGACGTCCAGCCGCCGTGCCGCCAGGGGCCGACGACCAGGGTGCTCTTGTTCCCCGGATTGTTCGCCTCGACGGCCCGGTAGATGCTCATCGGGCCGTAGAAGTCCTCGGCGTCGAACCAGCCGGCCACATGGAGGACGGCCGGCCGGATGTTTTTCATGTGAGGGAGGACGTTCTGTCGTTTCCAGTACTCGTCGTAATCGCCGTGGACCATGTAGTCGTTCCAGGTCGGAACGGATTTCCCGAAGTAGAGGTTGTCCGCATTGGCGACCGGCCCCATCTCCAGGAAGAATTTGTAGCCGTCGGGCGTCCCGTAGCTCCAGCGGCCGCTCGACGTCCCGGACGGACCCGTCCTCGTCCGGGCGCTTCCGGCCAGCCAGTCGAAGGTGTACATCAGGCGGAAAGCGCCGTTGTGGTGGAAATCGTCTCCGATCCACATGTCGGCGGGGGAAGCCTGGGGCGAGGAAGCTTTCAACGCCGGATGGGCATCGATCATCCCCATGACCGTGTGCCAGCCCGAATAGGAGACGCCGTACTGTCCCACCCGGCCGTTGTGGTTGGGGATGTTCTTGAGCAGCCAGTCGATGGTGTCGTACGTGTCGCTGCTTTCATCCGTGTCGCGAGGATTCCTCTTCTCCGGATTATGGGGCCTCATGACGACAAACTCCCCCTCGGACCTGAACTGGCCGCGGCAGTCCTGGAAGACGAAGATGTAGCCCTCCTCGGTGAACAGCCATGACGGGCCGAGCGACGGCCGGTAGATGTTTTCGCCGTACGGCGGAATGCCGTAGGGCGTCCGGCGGAAGAGGATCGGAAATTTTTGGGAAGTATCCGTTGGAGCGTAGACCTGGGTGAAGAGCTTCACGCCGTCCCTCATGGGGACTAGGTATTCCTTCTTGGCGTAGTGCTCGAGGACATAGGCGTAGCGGCGCCCCGCCGCGTTCTCGGGATTCATCTCGACGGACTTCCGGAAGTTGAGGACGGCCAAATTTTTTTGCCCGTCGCACATGTAGCCGTAGCCCAGGCTGTCCCAGGGATTCCAGGCCTGGGGAAAGGCTTCGACGTTCAGCTTGAAGATCTCGATGGCGTCCTTGACGCGGTTCTCGTCGATGAGTTTCAGGCCGAGCTCGTTCAGCCGGCCCTCGGCGAAGTCGTAGGCGTCGGGGGACTCGGCCCTCAACCGCCGGTACTCGCCGACCGCCGCCGCGACGTCCTTCTCCAGGACGATTCTGAGGAGCGCGTCCCCGACGGACGGCTTGGCCGCCTGCCGCCCCGCGGGATTCTGCGGCAGGACGGACAGGGCGAGGAACGGAACAAGAACAAGTAATCCCCCGATGATGCTATTTCTTTTTCTCATCCATGAACTCCCGAGATGAATTCTCTCTTTCCAAGAGATCGGCCTTCACCCGTATAGACTGCCACGGACGGAAAAGGTTGTCGAGCCCCGGCGCCGAGGCTTCCCCGCGGCCCCCTTTCGATGACTCGGACGGCGCAGAGGACGTGGATTTCGTCGGCGACCCGGACGGCCGCCAGGTTCGGCGATAAATTTCCCGCAACTCGTTGATCCGGTCGCGGGAGAGGAAGATGCAGTCTCCGACGTGGGCCCGCGTCTTGCCCAGCGCGCCGCTCAGGAAACGATGATGATGGCCTCGCCGGCGACCGCGTCGAAGCGGCAGATTTCATAACAGGACCGGCACTTGATGCATTTGCTCTGGTCGAGGCTGTGCGGCTGCGAGCGGGGCCCGGTGATCGCTCCCGTCGGGCAAACCTTGACGCACTGGCGGCAACCCGTGCACCGGTCCGGGATGATCCGGAAGGTGACGAGGTCCCGGCAGACGGCCGCCGGGCATCTTTTGTCGACGACGTGGGCAATGAATTCGCCGCGGAAATAGCGGAGGGCCGTCAGGACGGGATTGGGGGCCGTTTGTCCCAGCCCGCAAAGCGAGCTTTGCTTGACCATGAGGGCGAGATTCTCGAGCTTGACCAGGTCCTCCTCGGTTCCCTTGCCGGTCGTGATTTTTTCCAGCAGGGCGACCATGTGGCGCGTCCCGACCCGGCAGGGGACGCATTTCCCGCACGACTCGCTCTGGGTGAAGGACAGGAAGAACCGGGCGACGTCGACGATGCACGTGTCCTCGTCCATGACGACGAGGCCCCCCGAGCCCATCATCGACCCCGCCGCCTGAAGGGAGTCGAAGTCGATCGGCAACTCGAGCTGGATCGCCGGGAGGCAGCCTCCCGACGGTCCGCCCGTCTGGACGGCCTTGAAATTCTTTTTGTTCGGAATCCCGCCGCCGATCTCGTAGATGATCGTCGACAGCGGCGCTCCCATCGGAACCTCGACGAGGCCCGAGTTGGCGATTTTCCCGGTCAGGGCGAAGACCGCCGTCCCTTTGCTCGAGGCGGTCCCGATGGAGGAAAACCACTCGGCCCCGCGGGTGATGATCGGCGGGACGGAGGCCAGCGTCTTGACGTTGTTGATGACCGTCGGTTTTCCCCAGAGGCCCTTTTCCGCCGGAAACGGCGGACGGCTCCGCGGCATTCCCCGCGAGCCTTCGATCGAGGCGATGAGGGCGGTCTCCTCGCCGCAGACGAACGCCCCGGCCCCCTCGAAGACCTCGACCTTGAAATCGAACCCGGCGCCCAGGATGCCTTCGCCGAGATAGTTCTTCCGCCTGGCCTGGTCGAGGGCCATCCGGACCCGGCGGACGGCCAGGGGATATTCGGCCCGGCAGTAGATGAACCCTCGCCGGGCCCCGACGGCATAGCCGAGGATGATCAGGCCTTCGATGACCGAGTGGGGGTCGGCCTCCAAAATGCTCCGGTCCATGAAAGCCCCGGGGTCGCCTTCGTCGGCGTTGCAGATGACGAATTTTTCGCCTCCCGGCTGCCGCCGGCAGACGTCCCACTTGACGGCCGCGGGGAATCCGGCCCCGCCGCGGCCGCGGAGTCCGGCCTTACGGATTTCGGCGACGATGTCCTCCGGAGACATCTTTCCCACGACCCGGCGGAGGGCCTCATACCCGCCCTGGGCCTCGTAGTCCTCGATCACCTCCGGGTTGATGATTCCGCAATTCCGGAGAATGACCCGGTTTTGCTTCTTGTAAAACATGATGTCCCGGTAATAAGGGACGGTCTCCTTGGAGACGGGATGGCGGTAGAAGAGGCGCTTGACCGGCTCGGCCCCGTCGACGAGAGAGGCGGCGATGTCCTTGGCGTCCTCGGGCTTCACCCGGCAGTAGAACAGGCCTTCCGGCTCGACGACGACGATCGGGCCTTTTTCGCAGAAGCCGTGGCATCCGGTGAGGCCGACCTCGACCCGCCCGTCCAGGCCTTTCCCCCGGACGGCGGATTGGATGGCCTGCCGGATCTCGGGCGATTTCGACGAAACGCAGCCCGTTCCTTCGCAGACCAGGACTTTCGTTTTTCCTTCGACGGCGTCGTGTCTCATTCCGGCGATTCCTCCGTCTCCGCCGGGAGAGCGGCTTCCGGCGAAGGGTCCAAGGTCTCGAGAAGCTGCATGAAGGTGACCCGGTTCATTCTCCCGTGGACCTCGTCGTTGACGACAACGACCGGGGCCAGGGCGCAGCAGCCGAGGCAGGCCACCCGCTCCAGGCTGAACTTCCCGTCCGTCGTCGTTTCGCCGTGGTCGATGTGCTTGTCCGTCTTCATGACGTCCATGAAATTCTGGCCGCCGCCGACGTGGCAGGCCGTCCCCAGACAGACCTTGATGTTGTATCGTCCGGGAGGCCGGAAGCGGAACTGGGTGTAGAACGTGGCCACGCCGTAGATCTCGTTCTCCGTCACGGCCAGCCTCCGGGAAATGCGCCGGATGGCCGAGGGAGAGAGAAACCCTTCCTCTTTCTGGGCCTGCTGGAGCAGGGGGATGAGCTCGCACCTCTTCGTGCGGGGAGGATTCGGTCCCCGGCCGGACGTTTCAACCGCCATGCGAATCTCCTTTAGACGACCCTTCCCCGCCCCCTGTCGGGACATCCCGGCCGTCGGCCGCCTCGCCGCGGACATAGATCCGCCGGAGACGGTCGATCCGGGTGCGGGATAGGAACACGCAATCCGAGACATCGGCCCAGCCCGCGGCAACGTCTTCGGCATGATGCCGGCACGACGGCGCCCCGCAGAGGCCGCAGTTGAGGCCGGGGAGGCCCTTCATGAGCTCGTCGGCCCGCTTCTTGCGGAGGACGCGCTCGCGGAGGTCGAAGGCGTCTCCGCCGAGGCGCCTCGGCTTCAACGGGCCGCGGAGGGATAAATCCTCGGTCGCGCAGCGGCGGGCGACCTCGGCCTCGAACCCGGCCGACGGCCGGGGAAGCGCGGCGCTCAGGCGGAGGAGCTTGCTCCGCGCGGCGTAGATGTTTTCCACGGTCAAGTTCCCCCCGATGCAGCCGCCCGGACAGGCGTGGCATTCCAGAAATTCGATGTTCCGGAGCTTGCCCTTCTCGATGTCGTCGAAGACCTTGATGACATCCTGGAGACCGGTCAGGGGGAGATAGTGCTCCCGCAAGAGATGAGGGAATTCCCCCTCGGGCGTTCCCCAGTGGAAGAGCTCGCCGATGGCGAGGAAGCTCGCCCCGCCGTTTTCCCTCCCGGCGTTCCGTTGGATCCGGAAGAGGATGTCGTTGTAGATCTCCTTGATGGCCACGGTCCCGTCGAGATGGCTGCTGACGCCCTCGGCCGGCTGGATGATCGAAATCGTCTTGGCCTGGCAGGGGGTAATGTAGACGGCGGCGATCTCCTCGGGTTTGAGGTTCTTCTCCTCGGCAAACCGGCGCTTGAGCTCCCGGGCGGCGATTTCCCGGGGAGCGTCGACCGAAATCACCTGGTCGACCATGGCCGGATAGGCGACCTGGACGAGGCGGACGACGACCGGACAGGAGTTGGAGATCAACGGGAACGGACCCGGCCAGTTCCGGATCGTTTTCGAGATCGCCCGGTCGATGAGCTCGATGTCCACGGCGTATTCCCAGACGGCGTCGAAGCCCAGGTCGAGAAGGGCCCGGCCGACCTGGGCCGGGGTGACGTTCGGACCGAACTGGGCGAACAGGGCCGGCGAGGCGACGACGACCTTGAACTTGAACTTGTCGAGGGCCGTGAAAGGGAGAGTCGTGGCCGTGATGGCTCCCGTCGGACAGACGGCCAGGCAGTTGCCGCAGTCGATGCAGAGCTCGGGGATGACCCGGGCTTTTCCGCCCTTGACCCGGATGGCGTGGGTCGGGCAGGCCCGCATGCAGTGC
>VGJF01000168.1 GCA_016867585.1 Candidatus Aminicenantota bacterium
AACGGCCAAAACGCCGGCGAAACCGAATTCCTCCCCCAGGACGGCGAAAATGAAATCCGTATGGCGCGCCGGGAGAAAGCGAAGACGGCTCTGGGTTCCCTTCTGGAATCCCTTGCCGTCGATTCCCCCCGATCCCACGGCGATTTTCGACTGGAGGACATGATATCCGGCCCCCAGCGGGTCTTGGGAAGGATTGAACAGCGTCTCCAGCCGCTTTTTCTGATAGTCCTTCAAGAAGACGTTCCAACCGAGAAATCCGCCGGCGAGGGCGGCGATGAGAATGAAGGCGATCGTCCTCCGGTCGAGACCGGCCAAAAGGAGGGCCCCGGCCGGCAGGGGAAGGAAACAAGCCGCCGTCCCGATATCGGGCTGGAGGGCGACGGCAATCATGGGCAGCCCGGCCAAGAAAACGGCCGAGAGCCCGAAGGACACATTCGCGAAGGACGCCCGGTACTCCGAAAAAAGCCGGGCCAGGATGAGGAGGATGGCGATTTTGGCGAGCTCCGACGGCTGGCCGCCGATGAAAGCCAGATGGAGCCAGCTTCGGGCTCCGGACGTCTCCCGGCCGAAGACGAGAAGGGCGACAAGGACGAGAAAAGACAAGCCGTACAGGTACGGCGAGATCTCGACCCAGAACTTGTAATCGACGGCCACGACAAGAAAGAAGACCGGGACGGCGACGGCCATCCAGAGGAGCTGCTTCCAGACGAACCCGCCGCCGAGGAAGTGGGTCGCGCTGGCGATGAGGACGACGCCGACGGCGGTGTTCAGGAGCATGAGCCCGGTCGAGACCCAGTCCAATTCCCGAAGGTGGAGCCTATCGATCATACTTGTCCTTGAAGAGACCGAAAATCCGGCCGGCCAGCGGGGCGGCCGTCGCCCCTCCCAGGCCGCCGTGTTCGACGAGAACGGTGACGACGATCCGGGGCTCGTTCCGCGGGGCGAAACCCGTGAACCAGGAATGCGTCCTGACCGTTTTTCCGGTCGCCGCCAGCCGCTCGGCGGCCGCCCGCCCAATCGTTTGTGTCGATCCCGTTTTGCCGCAGACATCGAAGCCGGCAACCAAGGCCCCGCGGCCCGTTCCTCCGTCATTGACCGAGCGCCACATGCCCTCGATGACCGTCTCGAAGTCCTTGAGGGCGACGGTCTCGAGGGCGCCCGAGGAAGGAGGTTCCCTGGCGGCTTCCAAGGAAAAATGAGGGCGGATTCTCCGACCCCGGCCGGCCAGGGCGGCGGTCGCGGCCGCGATCTGGAGGGGCGTCATCTGCAGGGGACCCTGGCCGATGGCGACCGAGATCGTCTCTCCGGGATACCATGGAGCCTTCAAGGTCTCTTTCTTCCAGGCCGAGGTCGGGACGAGGCCGGCTTTTTCGCCCGGGATTTCGATTTCCGTCGCCCTCCCCAGGCCGAACATTTCCGCGTAGCGGGCGATCGTATCGATGCTCAGACGGCTGCCGAAGTTGTAGAAATAGATATTGCAGGAGTTCTTGATCGCCTCGACGAGCGTTTGGGAGCCGTGGCCGGCCTCGGCCCAACAGCGGAACGGGCGGTCATAGAAGAGAGCCGATCCTCCGCAGAAAAAAGCCGTCTGCGGACCGATCGTCCCCGCGTCCAGGCCGGCCAAGGCCATGATCGGTTTGAAGATCGAACCGGGGGAATAGAGCCCCTGGATGGCCCGGTTCAAGAGGGGATTGTCTGAACTGGCGATCAAGCTCTGCCATTCCCCCGGCGTGAATCGGTTGATGAAACGGTTCGGGTCGTAAGTCGGGGAGCTGGCCAGGACGAGGACCTCGCCGTTCCGCGGGTCGAGGGCGACGATCGCCCCTTCTCGGCCGGCGAGGAGCTGTTCGGCCTCGGTCTGCAAGTCGTAATCGATCGTCAGGACAAGCTTGGGCCGAGGGCGGGGTTCGATCCGACGCAACTCCTCCCGAACCCGCCCCAGGCTGTCCACAACCTCGATGAGCGTCCCGTCGACGCCCGCCAACCGCGTCTCATAGGCCGCTTCGACGCCCGTTTTCCCGACCCAATCTCCAAGACGGCGCTGGCCCGGGCGCGACCGCATCTCCTCGGCCGTCACCTCCTGCATGGTGCCTAGGACATGGGCGGCCAGCGGCCCGAAGGGATATTGTCGGCGCGGCTCGGTTTCAATGACCAGCTCGGGAAACTCCGTCCGGCGGCCCTCGATCCGGGAAACTTCCTCCAGGGTGAGCTTGTCCTTGACGATGACCGGCCGGAAGGCGGGCAAAAATTTATAGGATTCGATCCGCTGCCGGAGGACGCTGTCCTCGATCTCAAGAAGAGCCGCGGTCGCCCGGATGGAGGCCTCGAAGTCGACGGCATTCTCCCGGATGAAAGAGACCTTGAACGAGGCCTGGTTGTCTCCCAGGACGACGGCACCGCTCCGGTCGGTGAGGATCCCCCGGGGAGAAGAGATGACCGATTCCCGCGTCCGGTTCGCCTCCGAGAGGGCGAAATACTTCCGATGGTCCAGAACCTGGATTTTCCAATAGATGAACGCCGCGCCGAGAAAAAGAAGGCCGACGAGCCGGAAAACCCAGACCGCCCTCTTGCGGATGAGGGACAGGTCCTCGTAGATCGGGCTATCTTCCACGGGCTTTCCTGAATCCGGCCAGGGCGCGTTCCAGGGCCGCGGCGAGGACGGCATTGGCCCCGGGCTGGACGAGGATCAAACCGCCGGACCAAGGCCCCGGCCGGCCGTAAATGAGACCGGCCAGTCCCATCCAGAGGCCGAGGGAAACGGCCGACAGGGCCAAGAAAAAACCCAGAAGCCGTCCGAGGGACAGAACGTTGATCTTTCGAGAAACGAAGCCGGCCAGAAAACCCGCCGTCGTCAAGGCGATCCCCGCGACCCCGAAGAGGCCGAGGGACAAGGCGTCCGCGACGAGTCCCCCGGCCATCCCGGCCCAGGCCCCGGCGATTTCTCCTCGGATGAAGCCGACGAGGAGGGCGAGGACGACGAACGGATTGATGACCTCTCCGGCCAGAGGATGGATGCGGGCCAAGACCGCCGCGGCCAGAACGGCGGTGAGGATCCCGGCTCCGACCTCGATGACGCGCCTCACGGCCGCCCCGGCTCTCCCCCCCCTCCCTCGTCGAAGAGCACGGCCACGATCCTGAGTTCGGGGAATTCAAAAAAGGGAACGGCGACGATCCGCTTGAAAAGCGAGGCGTCCGGCCGGACCGACAAGACGCGGGCGACCCGCAATCCCGGCGGAAAGACGCGGTCGAATCCGGACGTCAGGAGAACCTCTCCTTCCCGGACGGACTCATTTGTCGCCGGGACGTACTTCAAACGGCATTGCCCGGTTTTTCCGTCTCCGGACAAAATGCCGAGGACCCGGCTCGTTTCGGTGACGACGCTGACCGCGCTGCCGTCGTCGGTGACGAGCTGGACGGTCGCCTCGCCTTTCCCGACGGGGGGAATGATCCGTCCGACGAGACGTCCCCGGGCGTCGAGGACGGCCATATTGACCCCAAGGCCCCGGGCCGCACCCCGATCGATCTGAATCGACCGGTAAGGATTGGCGATGTCGACGCCGATGACCGAGGCCAGGACGAAGGCTTTGCCCAGAGGGCGAAGATGCGCCGAGGCGGTTTCCCCGTCGGCTAGCCGCCGGAGTTCCGCCTGGAGTCGGACGTTCTCCTGACGGAGCCTCAAAACTTCATCCTGGAGATCTCGATTGCGGTTCTCCACGCCGCGGAGGTCGATGTACCCCGACCAGAGGCCGCCGCATGTCCGGACGACCCCTTGGACGGCGCGCAGGACGGGAGCGGCCAGGGCGAAGGCGGCCTTTTCGAACAGGCTCGGGGCATCGCCCAGGGGAACCTGCAGGGAGAGAAGACCGAGCTGGCCGAGGAGCAGCCCGGCCAGGATGAGGACGTTCTTCCGCTCTTTCCACAGTCGGGACATGCCGTCTATCGATCCGTTCAGGTAACGGCGATCTTTTTCAGGAGGTCCAGGTCGTCGAGCATCTTGCCCGCGCCGAGGACGACCGTCGTCAGCGGATCGTCGGTGATGAAGACCGGCAACTGGGTCTCCTCCCGAATCCGTTTGTCGAGGTTCTTCAGGAGGGCCCCCCCTCCCGTGAGGATGATCCCCCGGTCGATGATGTCGGCCGAGAGCTCCGGAGGGGTCTTCTCCAAGGCGATCCGGACGGCGTTCACGATCGCGGCCACGACATCTTCGAGGGATTCCCGGATTTCCTGGTCGTCGATGACGATCGTTTTCGGGATTCCCTCCCGGAGGTCCCGGCCCTTGATCTCCATCGTCAGCGGCTCGTCGAGGGGATAGGCCGAACCGATCTGGAGCTTCACGCTCTCGGCCGACCGCTCGCCGATCAGGAGGTTGTATTTCTTTTTGAGATACTGGATGATGGCCTCGTCCATTTCGTTCCCGGCGACCCGGATGGAATGGTTGAAGACGATCCCCTTGAGGGAGATGACGGCGATGTCCGTCGTCCCTCCGCCGATGTCGACGACCATGTTCCCCGTCGGGTCGGCGATCGGGAGATCGGCCCCGACGGCCGCGGACATCGGTTGTTCGATGAGATAGACCTCGGTCGCCTTGGCCCTCATGGCCACGTCCTTGACGGCCCGCCGCTCGACTTGGGTGATCCCCGTCGGGATGCCGATGACGATCCGGGGCCTGAGGAGGAAGCCTCGATTGTTCGTCGCCTTCTTGATGAAGAAGTCGAGCATCTTTTCGGCGATTTCGAAATCGGCGATCACCCCGTCCCGCATCGGCTTGATGGCCAGGACGTTGGCCGGCGTTTTGCCCAGCATGTCCTTGGCCCGGGCGCCGACGGCCTCGACCTTTCCCGACAGCCGGTTGACGACGACGATCGACGGCTCCTGGATGATGATCCCTTTGCCCTTCATGTAAACGAGGGTGTTGGCCGTGCCCAGGTCGATGGCCAAGTCGCAGAACAGCCTGTTCTTGATCCAGCGCGAGATGCTCATCTGCCTTCTTATCCGGAAAAATTCTCGGGAACGTATTTAACCACAATTCCCGGGACGGCGCAAATGCCCCTCCGCGGCGGCCGCTTGGCGGGCTTGGCGACGGGTTTTCGTCTTGACTTGGAGCGGGGATTCAAGATAAATAGAGGCATCCTGGACGGTCGAAAGGAGCCTGCGATGAGCACCCCGCCGTTTGTCCCCGAGAAAACCTCGATGCCGGAATTCACCCTGCGAGCCCTTCTCATCGGACTTGTCCTGACCGTCATCCTCGGCGCGGCCAACGCTTACCTCGGCCTTCGGGCGGGGATGACGATCGCGGCAACCTATCCCGCGGCCGTCATCGGGATGGCCGTCCTCAAGATCATGCGCGGTTCGATCCTCGAGGAGAACATGGCCCGGACCGTCGGTTCGATCGGCGAATCCGTGGCCGCCGGGGCGATCTTCACGATCCCCGGCTTCCTCATCGCCGGCGTATGGATGAAATTCAACACCGTCGACGCCTATCTCAAGACCTCGGCCCTCCTGTTCGTCGGCGGCCTCCTGGGGATCATGTTCGTGACCTTCCTTCGGCGGGTCATGGTCAGCGACCCCGACCTCGCGTTTCCCGAGTCCGTGGCCGCGGCCGAAATCCACAAGGCCGGCCAGAAAGGGAGCGCCGGAGCCAAGCATCTCTTCATGGCCATGGGGACGGGAGCTTTCATCTACGCTCTCGGCGTCATCCAGCTCTACGCGGCTTCGAAAGAGATCATCATCCGGATCGGCAAGATCGGAGCCGGATTCGTCCGCCTGGGGACGGACAAGGCCTCGCCCGTCGTCGACGCGGGAGGGACCGTGGCCGTGGCCGGGCCGGGGATCTACCCGGCCTATCTCGGCGTCGGGTACATCATCGGCCCCCGGCTGGCCTCCTTGAACTTCGCCGGCGGCGTCCTGGCCTGGGGTCTTTTCGCCCCCTTGCTGATGTTTTTTCTCGGCCCGCAGCTCGTCGATAAATTCTACGGCCCGGGCGTGGCCGCGGCCGATGTCGCCTGGCCCGATCTCGTGACCAACGTTTGGAAGTTCATCATCCGCCCGATCGCCGTCGGCGGGATGCTTGTGGGAGCCGGATACACCCTCTACCGGATGCGGACAAACCTGGCCAACGGCCTGAAGAGGTCGTTCAGCGACGTCCGCAAGGCGGCCGGCCAAACCGAAGCCGTCTCCCGGATCGAGAAGGATTTGAACATCAAGGTCGTCACGGGCGGTCTGGCCGTTACCTTCGTCCTGATGATTCTCGTCTACAAGGTTTTCGCCGGAGCCTTCCTGCCGGCCCTCGTCGCCGCCGTGGTCATGGGACTGGCCGGCTTCTTCTTCGCCGCCGTTTCCGGCAACCTCGTCGGGACGATCGGATCGTCCAACAATCCCATCTCGGGTTTGACCCTGTCGACCCTGATCATCGCCGCCCTCCTCATGGTCGTCGTCGGCGCGGCCGGAGCGAGCGGCGTAGCCGCCGTCCTCGGCGTGGCCGCCGTCGTCTGCGTCTCCTCGGCCGTCGCCGGCGAAATGCTCCAGGACCTCAAGGTCGGCCATATCCTCGGCGGAACGCCTTACAAGATGCAGATCGGCAACGTCTTCGGCGTCCTCGTCGCTTCCCTGCTCCTCTACTTCCCCTTAATGGTCCTCATCGGAGCCTTTGAACTCGGCAGCAAGGACCTGTCCGCTCCTCAAGCCGGACTGATGGCCGCCCTGGCCCAGGGGATCGTCGGGGGCGAGATGGCCTGGCCGCTCATCATCGCCGGGATGATGATGGGCTTCGCCTTCATCCTCATCCAAGTCCGCTCGCCGATGCTCGTCGCCGTCGGGATGTACCTCCCCCTGGAAACGACCTTTGCCATCTTCTGCGGGGGGATGATCAAGGGCCTATTCGAACGCTTCGCCAAAAAACGCGGTTTCAACGCCGCCCAGAAGGCCCGGTCCGAAAACGTCGGCATCCTCGTCGCGGCCGGCCTCATCGCCGGAGAGGGGCTGACGGCCCTCCTCCGGGCCCTTTGGAAGTTCCTTTTCCTGCAGGGCGTCATCGGGCGCGATACTCCGGTCGTCTTCAAAGGGCCGGGGTATTTCGGCGGGGTGGACCTTTACTGGGGGGGCCTCGTCGTCCTGGCGCTCATCGCCTTTTACATGATCGCCGTGCCCTTGAGGAACGCCGGGGCGGCCGACGAACCGCCTCCGCCGAGCGCGATCATTTAAGCCCGGCGCGCCGGAGGCTCAAAAAAAGCGAGGGGAAGGGTTTCGAAGTCCAGGTCCTTGTAGGTCCGCTCGATCATCACCGCCATTTCGAAGATCCCCGTCCATCCAAAGCTTGAAGGCCTTCAAGGCCGGGATATAAGGCTGGGATTCGA
>VGJF01000169.1 GCA_016867585.1 Candidatus Aminicenantota bacterium
ATGCCCCTCGGCTTGGTCGGCGTCCTCATCTACTGGGGGACGGGATTCGCGGCCATGCTCTTCGGCGGGAACTTCCTCGACTACGCCGCCCTTCCCCTGACCGGCGAGGCGGCTTGGAACCGCCACTTCGGCATCCTCTTCATCGAGATCGGGGTCGGCCTGGCCGTCATGGGCATCCTGACGGCGATCTACGACGACCTCCTGGAAGGGGGGGGCCGTGTCTGAGTTCCTCCTCGGCCATTACGGCTATTGGCTCGTCTTCGTCCTCATGGCCCTCGGGCTCTACGGGATGGTCGTCAAGCGCAACCTCGTCAAGAAGCTCATCGGGATGGCCGTCCTCCAGGTCGCGATCATCATGTTCTACGTCTCGACGGCGGTGAAATGGGAGGCCACGATCCCGATCCTCGACCCGGCCCTCGGGGCGAGCGACCCGGCCCGGTACATCAGCCCTCTCCAGCACTGCCTCATGCTGACGGCCATCGTCGTCGGGGTGGCGACGAGCGGGGTGGGCTACGCCCTCGTCGTCACGATCTGGAACCGCTACAAGACCCTCGACGAAGGGGAGCTCCTCGAACGGATGAAGGACGATGGGGATTCTGAATAACTCCCCGGCCCTGCCCGTCCTCATCCTTCTCCCGGCGGCGATCCTCATCCCTCTGGCCGGCCTCGTCCGGGAACGGCTGGCCTATCATTTGGCCGTCCTCTCGACCGGCCTCGCCGCCGCGGTCTCGGCCCTCAACCTGGCCAAAGTCCTCGAGGGCGGGGCGATCCATTATTGGCTCGGCGGCTGGTTCCCCCCCATCGGGATCGAGTACGTCCTCGACCATCTCTCGGCCTTCATCGTCCTCGTCGTCAACGTCATCGCCTTTCTCGTCATCCTCCACAGCCGGGTTCTCGTCGCCCGCGAAATCCCCGCCCCGGGCAAGCATGTCCCCTACTACGCCGTGGCCCTCCTCATGCTCTGCGGCTTCAACGGCATCCTCGTGACCGGCGATTTCTTCAACCTCTACGTCTGGCTCGAGATCAGCTCCCTGGCCCTCTACGGGCTCGTCGCCGTGGGCGGCAAAAAATCGGCCGTCGCCGCCTTCCGCTACCTGATCATGGGGACGATCGGCGCGTCCTTCTATCTCATCGGCCTGGCTTTCCTCTTCACCTCGACCGGGACGCTGAACATGGCCGACATGA
Source organism: Candidatus Aminicenantota bacterium (assembly GCA_016867585.1). Taxonomy (GTDB): domain Bacteria; phylum Acidobacteriota; class Aminicenantia; order Aminicenantales; family UBA4085; genus JAAZPG01. Next base: position 1,186 of record VGJF01000169.1, read on the forward strand.
AGGCCGTCTTCCCGCACATCGCCGGCCAGCCGGCGGCCGCGGTCGGCCTCGTCCTGATGGTCGTCGGGTTCGGCCTCAAGATGGCCCTCTTCCCCCTCCACGGCTGGCTGCCCGACGCCTACACCCAGGCCCCGTCGTCCTCCTCGGCCCTCATCGCCCCCGTCGGGACGAAAGTCGCCGCCTACGTCCTCTTTCGCCTCCTGTTCTTCGTCTTCGTCCCGGAGGAGGCCGGCCGGGGCCTTCCGGTCGCCCAGGCCGTCGGCTGGCTGTCGGCGGCCGGCATCATCTTCGGCTCGGTCATGGCCATCGCCCAGAAGGAGATGAAGCGGATGCTGGCCTACTCGAGCATCGCCCAGATCGGCTACATCGGCCTGGGGATCGGCCTGGCCAACTCCTTCGGCTTCATCGGGGCCGTCCTCCACGTCATGAACCATGCCGTCATGAAGGCCCTCCTCTTCCTGACGGCCGGCCATTTCCGGATGAGGCTCGGCCATTCGCGGATTCCCGAGCTCGACGAGACGGCCCGGCGGCGGATGCCCTGGACGACGGCGGCCTTCTCCGTCGGGGCCCTGTCCATGGTCGGTCTTCCCCCGGCCGTCGGATTCTTCAGCAAGTGGTACCTGGCCCTGGGGACGATCGACCGGTCCAACTGGATCTTCCTCGGGGTTATCCTCGCAAGCTCCCTCCTCAACGCCGTGTACTTTTTCCGGGTCATCGAGCGCCTCTATCTCGTGAAATCCGGGCCGAAGGACGGCGAGTCCGAATCCGCCGTCTCCGAGGCCCCGGCCTCGATGCTCCTGCCGGTCCTCCTGCTCGCCGCGGCGATCATCGTCCTGGGGCTCCTGAACGCCTTCGTCGTCAAGGGGGTTCTCCAGGCGGCCGTCCCGCCGGGGATGACATGACGATGAGCCCCTTCGCCCCGATTCTCGTCTCGCTTGCGGCCGCGGTCCTCATCCTCGCCTCGGGGCGGAGGGCCAACCTCCGCGAAGCCTGGACCCTGGCCGCCGCGGCGGCGAAGTTTCTTCTCGTCCTGGCCCTTCTCCCCCCGGCCTTGGCCGGCCGACCGGCCGAAGCCGTCCTCTTCGAACTCTCCCCCGGCGTCCGCTTCGCCCTGCGGGCCGACGCCCTGGGCGTTTCCTTCGCCCTGCTCTCGTCCGGCCTTTGGATCCTGACCTCGGTCTACTCGATCGGCTACATGCGCGGCCTCAAGGAGCACAAACAGACCCGATATTTCGCGAGCTTCGCCGTCTGCCTCTCCTCCGCCGTGGGGATCGCCTTGTCGGCGAACCTGCTGACCTTCATCGTCTTTTACGAGATCCTGACCATCGCCACCTATCCCCTGGTCATCCACAAGGAGGCGCCCGCGGCCGTCCGGGCCGGACGGAAATATCTGGCCTACACCTTGACCGCCGGGGTCGTCCTGATCGCCGCCGCGGCGATCGTCTGGCGGGCGGCCGGGAGCCTCGAGTTCACCGCGGGAGGGATCGGAGGCCTGGCCGGCGCGGGCGCCGGGACGATCAAGGCCCTGTTTGTCCTCTTCCTGGCCGGCGTCGGGGTCAAGGCCTCGGTCATGCCCCTCCACGGCTGGCTGCCGACGGCCATGATCGCCCCGACTCCCGTCAGCGCCCTCCTCCACGCCGTGGCCGTGGTCAAGGCCGGCGTGTTCGGAGCCCTCCGCGTCGTCGGCTTCGTCTTCGGCCCCCGTCTCATGGCCGACCACGGCCTCAACATGGTCCTGGCCGTCTTCGCCGGGGCGACGATCGTTTTGGCCTCACTGCTGGCCTTTAAGCAGGACAACCTCAAGCGGCGGCTCGCCTATTCCACGGTCGGCCATCTGTCCTACATCGTCCTCGGGGCGGCCCTCCTCGCCCCGACGGCCTATGCCGGAGCGGTCCTCCACATGGCCTTCCATGCGACCATGAAAATCACCCTCTTTTTCTGCGCCGGGGCGATCTATGTCCGTCTCCACCGAGAAAACATCAGCCAACTCGACGGCGTCGGCAGGATCATGCCTTGGACGATGGGCGCTTTCGCCCTCGGCGCGGTCGGCCTGGCCGGCCTCCCGCCGCTCGACGGCTTCATCAGCAAATGGTATCTCGGGCTCGGGGCGGCGGAGGCGGGGAGGACGGCGGCCATACTGCTCCTCGTCGGGAGCGGTCTGCTCAACGCGGGGTATTTCTTTCCGATTCTCCAGCGGGCCTTTTTCCGGCCGGCCAAGGAAAAAGTCGAAGGGAAAGGCGACGCCTCTCCCCTCCTCGTCGTTCCGTTGGCCGCGACGGCCGCCCTCTCGCTCATCTTGGGGCTATGGCCGGACCTCGGAGCGCGGTTCATGACCCTGGCCAAGACGGCCGCCGCGGCCGTGTTCGGAGGGGGGCCGTGAAATTCCTCCATGCTCCCGGGTTCTTCGCCCTTTTCGGGTTCGCCGGAGCGGTCCTTCTCATCTTCGGGGCCAAGCTCCTGGGAAAGCTCTTTCTCCAAAAAGACGAGGGCTACTATGACCGGTGATTGGGGAATCCTCCCCCCGGCGCTGGCGCCCTTCGCCGGGGCGGTCATCCTGCCCCTTCTTCCGAAAAAGTTCCGATCGACCGCCTTTCTTGTCTTCACCCTGGCGGCCCTGGCCCTGGCGGCCGCGATTCCCGATGGGGCGTCTCTTGCGGTCCGGCTCATGGGCTATGAGCTTGTCCTGCTCAGGATGGACGCCCTGGCCCGCGTCTTCGGCCTCATCTTCGCCTTCATCGCCTTCGCCGGAGGGCTCTACGGCTTCCACCTCAAGGACGCGGCCCAGCAGGCCGCGGCCCTCCTCTACGCCGGAAGCGCCCTGGGCGTCGTCTTCGCCGGGGATCTCTTCACGCTGCTCGTCTTCTGGGAAGTCCTGGCCCTGGCCTCGACCTATCTCGTCTGGGCGCGGCGGGCCGAGGAGTCGCTCAAGGCCGGCTTCCGCTATTTGATGGTCCACCTCTTCGGCGGGGGGATGCTTCTTGCCGGCGTCATTCTCCATGCCGCCCGGACGGGATCCTTCGCCGTCGAGCGGCTCACGCCGGACGGCGGGCCGGCCGTCTGGCTGATCCTGGCCGGCGTGGCCTTGAACGCGGCCGTCCCCCCGATCCACGCCTGGCTTCCGGACGCCTACCCGCGGGCGACGATCACCGGGGCCGTCTTCATGAGCGCTTTCACGACCAAGGCCGCCGTCTACGTCCTCATCCGCGTTTTTCCGGGCTGGAAAATCCTCCTCGTCATGGGCGTCCTGATGACGATCTACGGCGTCGTCTTCGCCGTCCTGGCCGACGACATCCGGAGGATTCTCTCCTACCACATCATCAGCCAGGTCGGCTACATGGTCGCCGGGGCCGGCCTCGGGACCGAGATGGCCCTCAACGGCTCGGCCGCCCATGCCTACAGCCACATCCTCTACAAAGCCCTCCTCTTCATGGGCGCCGGGGCGGTCATCCAGACGACCGGCCGGTCGAAGCTTTCCGAGCTGGGCGGGTTGGCCGGGCGGCAGAAAGCGATATTCGCGCTCTACATGATCGCCGCCTTCTCGATCTCGGGGGCGCCGCTCTTCAACGGATTCATCAGCAAATCCATGGTCGTCGCCGCGGCCGACGAGGCGGGATATCCCGCGGCCATGCTTCTCCTCGTCCTGGCCTCGGTCGGGACCTTCCTCAGCGTCGGCCTCAAGCTCCCCTATTTCACCTGGTTCGGGCCGAAGACCGGGGCCGTGCCCGGCGCCCGGCCGCCGCGGAACATGCTCCTCGGCATGGGCCTTGTCGCGGCCTTGTGCGTCGGCTACGGCGCGGCGCCCTCTCTCCTCTACCGGATTCTCCCCTTTCCCGTCGAATACCGGCCCTATACGGGCGCCCATCTCGCCGAGACGATCCAGATTCTCGCCTTCACCTTCGCCGCCTTCTGGCTGTTTCGAAAAATCCTGAAGCCCAAGCCGCATGAGCTTCTCGACCTCGACTGGTTCTACCGGCGTCCGGCGGCCTTTTTCCGGCGGATTTTCGTCGACGCTCCGGCGGCGGTTTACGGCTGGACCGACCGGCTGGCCGTCGCGCTGATCGCCAAGGCCGCGGCCTTCGGGAGAAATCCGGCCGGGGCAATCTCGGGCGGCGGCGACTACTCGCCCGACCGCTACCGACAGACGACCCAGGCCCTCATCCTCCTCGCCCTCGGCCTCTTCATCGTCCTCGCCCTGGCCGTGATCATTTGAGGGACAGGTCCACTATTTCCTCATTTGCCAAAGCCGAATATCGAGCGCGATTTGCCTCTCGGCCTCAAGCTCAAACGACCCCGCATCCGAAATCAGGAAATCGTGGACCCGTCCCTCAATTTTTCCCAGGCAGCGGGATCGATGTCTCCGCAAAGATAGGGAAAGGCAAGCTTGTTGTGAAGGAGGGGGTCGGCGTCGACGGCCAGCTTGCCGCCCCGGACGAGGTCGTCCCAGACGGGCGTTCCCGGAATCGGGGAGAAAAAGGCGAGATGGGGCCGCAGGCCGAGACGGCGGACATGGAGAATGTCGTCGCGGATGCCCGCCGCGCTCTGATTGGGCAACCCGGCGATCAGGTAGACGTTGAGCTCGCAGCGGTCATAGCCCGCCCTTTCAAGACAGGCGGCGGCCCGCTCGAGGTCGCCCGGCTCGACCTTGGGGCATGACTCGCGCAAGACGGCCGGGTCGGTCGATTCCTGGCTGAGATAAATCGACTTAATCCCGGCCTTCCAGAACAGGGCGGCCAAATCGTCGTCGATTTCGCGGAGGTGAAGCCCGTTGGGCGTGTGGAACGCGACCGGCAGCCCTTTCCGGACGACGGCTTCGAGAAAGGGAAGGATGTGGGCGGAACGGTCGAGGAGGAGGGCGTCGTCGTAGAAGGCGAAATTCCGCGTCCCGAAACGGCGGTAATTCTCCTCGACCTCGTCCGCCGCGTCCGGCGGGCCGCGCCGCTCGAAGCCGGGAAACAGCGCCGAGGCGGCGCAGAACGCGCACCGGAACGGGCAGCCGCGCGTCGTCAGAAGGGGAAGCCAGGCATGATTTTGGAGAAGGTCGAAGGCGGGACGGGGCCAGTCGCGGATGGAGGCGTAGGAGGCCGGCCGGACGCGGGAGTCTCCGAGAATGTCCGCCAGGACGCGAAGGACGGCGTTCTCCCCCGGCCCCGCGACGACGACGTCCGCCCCCGAATGGCGGCGGGCGTGGTCCTCGCACAACGTCGCATAGACGCCCCCCAAGATGACCGGCACGCGGCCCCATTTCCTTCGGACGATCTCGACGGCCTCCTGGATGCCCGGATACCAGTAGGTCATCGCCCCCGTGACGAGGACGGCGTCGGGCGCGGGCATCCTCTCCAGGTCCGCGGCGAAGGCCGCCGGGGGGATCCCGTAGCGGGAATATTTCCGCGGGACATTCTTTATGATCTCGGGCTTCGGGATCTCCTCTTTCCAGAAAGGCCCGCGACCGTCGGGCTTGAACCGGCCGGGTTTGGGGAGCGAGGGATGGCTCCGGTCCAGGCAATCGACGAACCGGATCTCGGCCTCGACGGCCGCCCGGACGACGCCCGCGATCTCCAGGAGCCCCAACGGCTTGAGCCAGAAATCATAGGCCGTGAAATCCGTGATCCACGGGTTGACGAAAAGGAGGAGGGGCCGGGAGGCGCTCATGGGAAGGAATGGTGCGGAAGGGGGGACTTGAACCCCCACGGCCTTGCGGCCATAAACTCCTGAGGCTTACGCGTCTGCCGATTCCGCCACTTCCGCACGCTTCAGCCCGACGGCCGGTCTATTATAGAGGCATCCGCCCGGCCTGTAAAGCCGCTGAAGCCTAAAAGAAAACGGCCCTACTTGATCTCGGCCACGGCGGCGTTGAGGATCCGCTTGCTCTCCCTCTCCTGGGCGAAAAAGACGACCTTCAGCCCCCGCCGGGCGATCTTGGCCCGCCGTTCGGCCCACTTGAAGTCCGGACGGCGGGTGTAGGTCTTCTCGAACTCTGTCAGGTAGGCGTCGGCGGCTTTCTCGGAGGCGGCCAGATCGAAGGAGGCCCTTTTCGGGGCGGCCGGGTCGACGGCGACGATGTCGCGAACGACGAGCTTGTGGAACCGGATCCCGTTCGACCCCTTGTAGTCCTCCTCGTCCTGGACGAGAACCGCGTGATAGTCGGCGCCGGGGACGGCCCGGT
>VGJF01000170.1 GCA_016867585.1 Candidatus Aminicenantota bacterium
CGCCGACGTCCTGTCCCTCCGGAAGTTCCCCTTCGAGAATATGGACGCCTGGATCGAGAAGATGCTCGAGATGGAAAAAAGGAGGAAACGGCCGTGACCGGGCCGAAATCCCTGTCGGCGAAGTTGGGGGCAGTCCTCCTGGCCTGGGTCGCGGCCGCCCTTCAGGCCGCCGGCCAGGACCTCAACGGCCTCATGAGGGCCCAGGAAGGGCGCAGCGCCCGGGCTTCGACCGGAAAGCTTGCCGAGAACGGCGACGCCATCCGCTTGGAGAAGGGCGAGAGCCGGACGGTCGCCGTCCTCGAGGGGCCCGGAAAGATCTCCCACATCTGGCTCATCGCCAACTCGCTGGACATCCGCTACCCCCGGGCCGTCGTCCTGCGCATTTACTGGGACGGCGCGGCCGTCCCGTCGGTCGAGACCCCCGTCGGCGATTTCTTCGGGGCCGGCAACGGGATGCGGGCCGACATCGACTCCTGGCCGGTCAAGTCGAGCTCCTACGGGCGCGGCTACAACTGCTACTGGCCGATGCCCTTCCGCAAGGAAGCCCGGATCGTCATCGCCAACGAGTCCGACAAGGACACCGCGGGGATCTTTTACCATATCGACTGGGTCAAGCTGGACGCCGTCCCGGCGGACATGATGTATTTCCACGCCCGCTACCACCAGGAGTATCCGCCCGAGATGGGCAAACCCTACACCGTCTTCGTCGGGCGGGGGAGGGGCCATTACGTCGGGACCGTCCTCTCCTCCCAGAACGCCATCGGGCACTGGTTCGGGGAGGGGGACGACTTTTTCTACATCGACGGCGAGACGACCCCCTCCATCCTCGGGACGGGGACGGAGGATTATTTCAACGACGCCTGGAACATGCGGGTCCATTCGACCTTGTTCACCGGATGCACGATCTTCGAGCCGCGGGGGATCGACGCCCGGATCACGGCCTACCGCTGGCACATCGCCGATCCGGTCATCTTCAAGACCTCCCTGAAATTCGAGATCGAGCGGCGGGGATTCGCCATGGACTCGAAGGGCGTCGTCATCGACAGCTTCAAGCCCCGGCCGGACTACTGGTCCTCGGTGTCTTACTGGTATCTCGACCGGATCGCCGAGCCGTGGTGCCCCTTCCCGCCTTACAAGGACCGGGTCAATCCGGAAATCGTCCTCCACCTCCCGCAGGTCGTCGCGACGATCCGCCATTCGGCCGGGGTCGAGCTCCAGGTCCTCCCCTACAACCGGGCGACCTGGACCAAGCCGTGGTTCCGGGTCAAGAACGAGACCGTCGGCTCCTGGATCGAGATCCCCTTCGAGGTCAAGGACAAGGGCCGCTATGCGATGTCCCTCTTCCAAACCCTCCGCGAGGACCAGGGGGTCTGGAAAGTCTATGTCGACGGCCGGGAGATCTTCGAGGCCGGAGAGTCCCAGATCGCCGGCGGCTATTCGATCGACGAGGTCGCCCAGCTCCCCCCGGAGAGGATCAACAAGGTCCTCGATTTCTACAACGTCTACAAGAAGAACATCCACGAGGACTACATCTGGGGCCAGGGCCGAGAGCGGAAGATCGGCCTCTTCGAGTTCGGGCCGGGAACGCACACCTTGAGGCTCGTCTGCGTCGGGGCCAATCCCCAGGCCGTCGACCCGGAAACGGGCAAGCCCGGCTACAACCTGGCCGCCGACATCCTCTCCCTCCGGAAGCTCCCCTTCGAAAACATGGACGCCTGGCTCCAGGAGATGATCGAGCTCGAAAAAAGGAAAAAGTGACCGGGCCGGCGGCGACGCCTCACCGGTACAACGTCGGGGTCTTCCGCCAGTCCTTGTCTTTATCGTGGCCGTAGGCGGCCACCCGCGGCCGCCGCTCGAGAAGCCGGACCGATTCCAGGGCGCAGGCCAAGCCCGAGCTCCGGGGATTGCGGCCCGCGTTTTCGAGGCGGAGGGTGTAGGTCCCGGGCTCCGGCCAGAAATCGAGGAGCTGGAATTCGTGCCGGGCGGCCGGGTCGGCGTAAAAATCGAGTGGCGGGCCGATTTTCACGCCGTCGAGATACGCCTGATACAGGCCGCCGTCCCCGGTCCGGGTTCCTCGGAGAACGAGGTGGAGCGGCTCCTTGGCCTCGACCTCGAAGGGGATCTCGACCCAGGCTCCGGCGGCTTGGTCCGGCTCATAGACGAGGTCCTCGCCGCCGAAGGGGTCGCTCGTCCGCTTGGCGAGGGAGCCCCGGCCGCGGCGGGCCGTGGCCGCATGGTCGGCCGCCCGGACCGTGATCCGGGAGAGGTCCCGGAGCCGCCGCTCGGCGGCCCCGGGGGCCCGCTCGGCGAAGGTCGGCCCGCCCGTCTGGTACCAGAAGGCGACGCTGGCGAAGTCGTCCTCCCGCTCGTTCCAGCTCGTCGATTTGTATTCGGGATTCTCATCGGGAGAAATCCAGCCCATGTGCTCGAACGTCACCTTGATCGATTTCTCGAACGGCATCGGGTCGGCGACGTGCCAGCGGTATGAGCTCGTGCGGCCGCCGATGCCCCGGAAGTCGAAGAAAGGGACGCCGAAATAGGGCGTTCCCGCGGTCTTGAGGCCCCAGGCCGAAAGGAAATAGTCTTCGGTCCCCGTCCCCCAGATCGACGGCTTCGTCTCGCCGTCGATATAAATCTTCTCGTCCCCCTCGCCGAACCAGGCCGGGCTCCGCATCCTCACGGCCAGGAAGGTCCCGACGTAGTGGCCTTTGCCCGATGTCTCGAGGGCAAGATAATCCCGTCCTTTTTCGACGGGATGCTCCTGGCGGTATTGGGCGTGGAAGTAAGGCGTGTCCCGGGGCAGGTCGTCGAGCTTGATCCAATCGATGTTGAAATAGAGGAGGCTGAGGGGTTTGTCGCTCTGGTTTTCGACCTCGACCCGGGCCGACTGGCGGAACGGCATCCGCCAGAAGCAGTTGTAGGAATCGGCGTCCTCGACGACGACCGGCAGGCTGATGACTTCCCGCCGCTCCCCGAAACCGTTGGCGAAGAAATCCCCGAGGGGCGACTCCACGGCCGGCCGCTCCCGGCCGTCCCAGAACATCCGCAGCACGATCTCCCCATGGCCGGCCGATCCCCGGGGAGCCCAGGCGTGGGGCTCGGGACCGAGGAAGGTGATCCAGATGTGGGTGATGACGCCCGGTCCGGCCTCGTCCATGAGGACGTGGGTCCCTCCCGGCGGGACGTTGAAGTTGTCCCAGTTGCTCTGGACTTCGCCGTCGCCCTTGAAGTCGGCCTTCGGGTCGTACCGGCGGGGGCCGATATCCCGCTCGCCGTTGGGTCCGCGCCGGAGCTCTCCGACGCGCATGGCCGAGGTGGCCCGCATTGCCCGGCCCTCGATCGGCCGGGCCAGGGCCCCGAGGGAGCCGTCTCCCCCGGGCGTCTGCGGTCCGTCATCGCCGCAGGCCGCCGCCCCGAAGGTCAGACCCAGGACGAGGACGGTCCAGGAAAGGATCGGGCCGGCTTTCCGGCCGCGGCGCTTGAGACGCTTCGTCATCGGATTCTCCTTGAGGGGCGTTATTCCGTTTTTCCCGGGATCGAGGCTATCGTTTCTCCAAGGCGGCGATCTTCTCCCGGATCAAGGTTTGACCCGGGTCCGCTTCGAGGGATTTTTTCCAGGCTGCCAGGGCCTCCTCCTTCCGGCCCAGCCGGGCGAGGAGATCGCCCAGCTCGTTGAGGAGTCGAGTCTGTTGGCCGAAAGAGTCGAGGGCCTCCCGGAAGACGGCCGCGGCTTCGCCCAAACGCCCGAGGGCCTGCTGGGTTCGGCCGATGAGGACGGCCAGGTCGAGGTTCTCCCTGGCCCGGCCCGAAATCGGCTCGAGGACGGTCCAGGCATCGTCCATCCGGCCCAGGGCGAAAAGTGCCCGTCCGAGGTCGAACGAGATGTCGGCGTCCTCGGGGGCCGAGGCGCGGGCTTTCTCGAGCCAGCCGAGGGCTCCCCGGGGGTCGTCCTTGTTGAGGAGTTGGCGACCCAGAATGTGGGCGACGCGGGCCCGGTCCGCTCCGTCGAGGAGGGATTGGGCGTGAAGCCACGGCCGGGGGACGGACTCCGCCGCCGAGACCTGGAAATCCTTGGCCTGCCGGTCCAGGACGCGCCCGCCCTCATCGAGCAGCTGGACGACCGCCCGGTAGTATCCCGGCGGCGTCTTCCTCAAGGGAAAAACCTCGAGAAAATTCCGGTCGTCCGGATTCCCCGCCAGGGCCAGGACCTTGGACTCGCGTTCGGTTCCTTCCCGTTCGACCGCGAACTTGAGCGAACCTCCGGCTTTCAGGGACGGCGTGAGGCCGAGGACCTGGACGAAAATATGGAGGGTGTCGCCGGAGAGAAACAGCGATTCGGGGTCGCCGTAGAGCTGGACGTCTCGGACGACGAAGGGCTTGGGGACGTCCGGGGCCGAAGACAGCCGAACGGCGTTGAACCCGAGAAGGAGGGGCGACAGGCGGGGCTCGGGAAAGTCGTCCGGAAAGCGAATCGTGCCTTCGAGGGTCGTGAATTCCTTGGAGACGGCGTTTTTCACGAGGACGGTGAGCTTGTATTCTCCCGGGGCGATGGGGATGAGGTCGGCGAAGCTGAACGGGCGCCGGCGGAGCTTGTCGTATTGCTCCCGGCTGAAGCGGAGGGGGAGCTTTTTCTCGAACTGGTAGACCGTCCGGCCTTGGAGATCGGACAGGATCCCGTTGAAGAGGAGGTCGGCCGCGACCCCGCCGTCCTCTTCGGCGACCGAGATCGACTTGGGCTGGACCGCGAAATGGACGTAAGGGACGCCCGAAGGGTCCACGATGACCTGGAGGAGCGATCCGCTGTCGATGAAATTGGCCGAATATTCGACCTCGACGAGGCTTTTGTACTCCTTGAATTTCCGAGCCCAGAGGTCCTCGACTTGCCGTACGGCCGCCGAATCGAGGCTCTGGAGGACGGCCGTGGACATCAGGGAGGGGACGTTGCGGACGGATTCGCCCGGGATGAGGGAGATCGACGTCCGGGCCAGCTCGGGCTCGATGACGCTCAGCATCTCGTAGGACTCTAGGTAATCGCCGGGATTTCCCCGGTAGCGGGGCAGGAGGCTCCAGGGGCCGTCGCCGGCCGGATGGTAAAGGACGAAATCGCCCAGGCCGTTCCTTTGGAAAAAGAGGAGGTCGAATTCCTGGGGGAGGCCGGGGATCGCGATGCCCTGATAGGACCAGACTTCGGCCGGATAGACCGAGGACAGCCCGATGAAGGAGCGCTGGGTCTTCGGCTCGCCTAGGATGATGTAAACCTTGCCCCGGTCCGTCCGCCAGCCCGGCTTCCCCGCCCCGAGAAACCGCTTGTTGGCTTGGGCGATCCGACGGGCGTGCTCCTCCCGGAACTCGTTCCTGTCCGTCCCCGGGGTCGGGTCGCGATGGCGCCAGAAGGCCTCGATGAACAGATCCCGCTCCCGGTCGCTGGCCAGTTCCCGGAAGACCTGCCGCTCGGTCGGGGTGATGATATAGACGACCTCCTCCTCGAGCCAAAGCCGGTACTTTTCCGGAAGCCCGGGGGCGGCCGATTGGGCCGAGAGCGGAAGAGCGACGGCGGCGGCGAGGACGAGCCCCGCCGCGAGGCGAAATCGGGCCGCCGGGAAACGCATGAAGCCGATGCCTCAGTCCGTGATCGTCCGCTGGCCGGCCTTGCGCAGATAGAACTGCTCCTTGATCCAGGCGTAGGTCTCGGCCAGGCCGTCCTTGAGCGGCGTCTTCGGCTCCCAGCCCAGCATCTTCCGGATGAAGGTGTTGTCGGAATTTCGGCCGTGAACTCCCTGCGGCGCCGTCAGGTCGTACTCCCTCTTGACCTTCACCCCAGCGATCTTTTCGATGATCGAGACAAGCTGGTTGACCGTCACGAGCTCCGAGGTCCCGAGGTTGATCGGCGTGGCGATGAGGGCGTCCGTGTGGGCGATCATGTCGATCCCCTTGACGCAGTCGTCGATGTACATGAAACTCCGCGTCCGCGTCCCGTCGCCCCAGATCTGGATCGCCAGGCTCTTGTCGTCGATCGCCTGGATGATTTTCCGGCACAACGCCGCCGGGGCCTTCTCCCGCCCGCCGTCCCACGTCCCCCACGGCCCGTAGGCGTTGTGGAAGCGGGCGATGAATGTCTTCATCCCCCGCTCGGCCCAGTATTCCTGACAGAACATCTCGGAAATGAGCTTCTCCCAGCCGTAACCGCGCTCGGACATGGCCGGGTAGGCGTCGGATTCCTTGAGGGCCGTGACCTTGGGGTCCTTCTGGAGGTCGGTGTTGTAGACGCAGGCCGAGGAGGAGTAGAAGTAGCGGTCGCAGCCGGCCTTGTAGGCCGACTCGATCATGTGGGTGTTGATGAGGACGGAGCGAAGGCATTCGATCCGGAAACGCTCGATGAAGCCCATCCCGCCCATGTCGGCCGCGAGCTGGTAGATCTCGGTCGCCCCCTCGACGGCCCGCCGGCAGTTCTTCTCCTCGCTCAAGTCGAGGCAAAGGCTTTCGACGCCCGGTGTCCGCTGGTACCAGTTCGAGAGGGGCTTCTTGTCGACGGCCCGGATCCGGGTGAAGCCCTTGTCCTTGAAGTAGCGGCAGAGATGGCCGCCGATGAATCCTCCCGCGCCGGCGACGACGATCTGGATATCCTTGTCGACGGCGGCGGATTTTTTCGGGCTTGGATTTTTAGGCATGGCATCCTCCCTGCGTTTGGCGATTCCCGGACAGGTCTATCCTCCGAGAAAAGACTATATCCCCAGTCACAGAAGCAAGTCAACGCGCCCCGAGGCGGATATCTTTCCGGAGGGAGGTGGCTGTGCTACGATGGGGCGGAGGAAGGCATTGACGTCCTTCCGGAAAAGGAGCGAGAATGAAGCGCAAGAGGTTTTTGGCCCTGGCGGGAGGCGGCCTTTGCGCCTTGTCCGGAAAAGCCGGAGCGGGGCTCTCCCAGACGGCCCCTGACCGGGAGACCGAGATGAAGAAATTCCGGGAGCGGTGGGTTTCGACCCTGATGACCGAAATGGAATCCCAGCTCGACGCAACACAAAGGACCTCGCTCATGGAGTCCTGCGGCCGGGGCTGCGCCAAGCACAGTTCGATCCACGGCGTCGCGGCGTCGTGCGGGGGCGATGTCTCCAAGCTCGTCCAGACGCTGGCCAAGTTCCTGGGGAAGGAGAACGCCGTTCTCGAGGGCAAAACCGTCCGCCTGACCTATCCGAAATGCTATTGCGAGATGGTCGCCGAC
>VGJF01000171.1 GCA_016867585.1 Candidatus Aminicenantota bacterium
CCTATGACTGTCGAACCCCGGTTAATGTAATTTATTAATTCAATTCAAATATGTCAAGCTGTTTTTCATATTATTTCTTTTTCCTGGATATTTTATTCGGTTAAGAAATAATCTCCGCCGAATCCTATCGAAGAAGAGTGTCCGGATCCGTAGGCCGGTAGATATTAGCCGATTCCGGATCGGCCGGCCCGACCCGCCTGACCTCGATCGCAGCGGCGAACCAAGGTTTGTCCGTCTTTTCCGGATCGAACCACGCCTCGAGACAGGTTCTTCCCGGAGTAAGGTGAACATGAAAAACAGCGGCCGTCATCTCCGGATTCACCGCGCCAGATCTTTCGGCGTTGCCGACCCGGAGCCGAGCCTCCGCCGGCCCGGCGACGGCCGCTCCCTCTCGGGTTTCCCGGATTTTTTTCCCGGATTCGGGAGGCCAGCGGAAGGCCCGGAACTCGTACGTGCCGTCGCGCTCCACGTCGACCACCCAGACCTGGCGTCCCTTCGCTCGATGGGCGTCGTGGGCATGGAGGATCGCCGGGTTTTCCCGGCTCGACCCGACCATGATGTCGTTATACTCGCCGAATCTCCCGGAGACATCGTCCCACCAGGATTCATACTTGCTCAAAAGAGCGGCGACCGTTTCGGGATGCCGGGCCGCGATATCGTTTCGCTGCCCGGGATCTGACCGGATATCGTATAGTTCGAGAGCCGGATTCCTCTCCTCCTCGGCGGGAGGCTGGATCAGCCGCCAGCGATCGGTCAGGACTTGGAACTCCTTGTATTTCACCGGGAAATCGACCCGTTGATTGTGGACGAAAAGCGTCCGCTCGGCCCAGTCCGCCACCGGATCCCGAAGCAAAGGCAGGAGGCTCGTCCCATCGAACGCGAGGCCGGGCCCGGGCTTCAAGCCGCAGCAATCGACGAGGGTCGGGAGAAGGTCGAAATGGGCGGTCAGGCGCTCCACGTCCCTGCCGCCGCCGATTCCGCCTCCCGGCCAACGCACGAAACAGGGCACGCGGTGGCCGTTTTCGTATCCCCAGATCTTGCCGCCGCGCATCCCGGCGCTGTAGCCCTCGAGGACGAAGCCGTCGTCATCGATGACGATTCCTCCGTACCAGGGACAGGGGCCGTTGTCGGACATGAAGATGACGATCGTGTCGTCCTCGAGGCCCAAGCGGCGGATTTCGGCCAGCAGCCTGGCCAGATCCTCGTCGAACTTGGTCAGCATGCCGTAGTAGCGAGCCAAGCGGTCCGAGACCTTGGATCGGTAGGGCTCGGCATACCGGTCGTCGACGGTCAACGGCGCGTGGGGAAGATTGGTCGGCAGGTAGCAGAAAAACGGGCGGTCTTTGTGAGTCCGGATGAATTGGAGAGCCGCATCGAACCAGACCGTGTTGCAGTACCCTTGATAGGCCCGGTCCTCCCCGTTCCGGACATACGTGTCGTCGAAATAATCGTTGCCCCAATGATCCGGGGCGGCGCCGACCGCGCCGCCGCGATGGACGAGCGTCTCCTCGAAACCCCGGTCCTGGGGACGGAAGGGATGGTTTTCCCCGAGGTGCCATTTGCCGAAGATGCCGGTCCGATAGCCCGCGGCCCGGAAGAGGTCGGCCATGGTCGTCCGATCCCGGGCGAGAAGAGATCGCCCGCCGATCGTGTGCCAGACGCCCGACCGGGCTGAGTATTGGCCCGTGAGCAGCGAGGCCCGGGTCGGAGAGCAGCAGGGGTCGGCGTGAAAATTCGTCAGCCGGACGCTTTCCGCGTGGAGGGCGTCCAGGGCCGGCGTTTTCACTGTCGGGCTCCCGTGGGCCCCGATATCGCCGTATCCATGATCGTCCGTCATGGCCAGGACGACGTTCGGGCGCCGGCGGGATCTTCCCGCACAGCCGTTCAGGCCCAAGCCCGAAAGAACGGACAGCGAGCCCGCGGAAACCGCGGCCGCCCCGGCATCCCTCAGGAATTGGCGGCGGGTCCGCTCATGTTCACGGCTCATGTCGAGTCATTTCCCTTCGTCGGCCGGAGTTTCCGGGCCGAGATATTCGACTTCCACGAAGAACGGGGTGACCGGGCGTTCATCCTTGCGTTGGCCGGTGAGATAGGTCTCGAGCGTGCCGTCCCCCTCGGCAAGGTCGACATCGAATCGGGCTTCCCGCGCGCCGCCATCGACATCGACCGCCGTCTCAACATGGCCGAGGCGAAAGACTCCCCGCCCCTTCCGGAGAGGAACCCAGGCGTCCTTGTTCACCGGCCCGAAGCGAAGAGCGATCTGATAGCGGCCCGGACGGACGACGCGCACGTTCCAAACGCCGGTCCCCTCCGGCTCTTCCTCGGGATTGCGCGACAGTCGGCCATAGCTCGAGTAATTCAGGGCGGCTTCCGGGCCGAAAAGATCCTGGTTGTTCAGAACCAGGGGATTCTGAAGAGGCGAGCCCAAGTGGATGCGAACGGGCTCCATGTCCGAAGTCACGTCCCGGAACCAGGCTTCATATTCCTCCCGCATCCGCCGGACGATGTCCGGGTTGAGAGCGGCGATATTCGCGCTTTCGGCCGGGTCGGCCGTCATGTCATAGAGCTCGGTCTCCTCGAAGCGAACCGGCCGCGAAAATCTTTCGGAAGACGGCCGGGCGCTCATGACGATCTTATAGCGCTGATTTCGGGCCGCGGCGTGTGTGAAAAGACGGGGCCTGTCGACGCCGTCCCGGTCGGGCCGGCATTGTTGGAAAAACAAGGTTCGATCATTCCAATCCGGCGCCGAGCCGGTCAAAAGGGGCATAAGACTGAGTCCGTCCAATCGAACGTCGGGAGGGAGGGAAATGCCGCAGAGATTGAGCACCGTCGGCAGGACATCGAAGGCGGCGGCGATCCGGTCGACATCCCGGCCTCCCGACAGCCCTCTCGGCCAACGGATGAAAAAGGGGACCTTGATTCCCCCGTCGTAAACCGATCCTTTATGATCCCGAAGTCCCGCGTTGTAACGGTTTCCGAAAGCGGGCCCGTTGTCGCTCATGAAGATGACGATCGTGTCGTCGGCGAGGCCGAGACGTTCGAGCCCGTCCGCGAGACGGCCGAAATTCGTGTCGAGGTTGGCCAGCATGGCGTAGTGTCGGGCGGTGGTCTCGTCCAGTCCGGCGTTAACATAGGGGACGATCTCCTCGGCCGCGATCTCCAGGGGGACATGAGGGACGTTCGTCGCCAGGTAGACGAAAAAGGGCCCGGCCGGGTGCGCTTCGATGAAATTCAGGGCTGCCTGGAAGAAGATGTCCGTGCAATAGCCTTGGTATTTTTTCGCTTCCTCGTTGTGGTAGAGCACGGGATCGTAGTAGAGATTCCCCGGCGGATTGGACCGCCCGCCTATTCCCGCGCCTTTGTGGACGAGGCATTCTTCGAACCCCTGCTCCTGCGGCCTCAGCGGATAGTGGTCGCCGAGATGCCATTTGCCGAAGATCGCGGTCATGTATCCCGCGTCACGAAACAGTTCCGCCATGGTGCGCTCGCCGGGGCGCATCATGGCCAGACCCACCCAGGTGTCCAGGACGCCGGTCCGATAATTGTATCGGCCCGTGAGGAGGCTGGCCCGGGTCGGCGAACAGAGCGGGCAGGAAAAGAAATTGGTGAATCTGACGCTCTCCGCATGGAAGCGGTCCAGGCGGGGGGTCCGGATATCGGGATTGCCGTGGCAGCCGAGATCGCCGTAGCCCTGGTCGTCGGTGAGGACGAGGATGACGTTCGGCCGTCTTTTTCCGGCGGCGCAACCCGTCGATTCGACTCCTGTCCAGAAGGTCAAGGCCCCCGCTGCCGCTCCGCCCATGGACTTGAGGAATTGCCGCCGGGAACTTTTTTTCATTTTGTAAATAACAATGAATGACTCGACCGGCTTTTGTCAAGCATTTTTCTTCCTATAGTCGATTATGCCTCATATAAAACGAAGACATTCATCTTAAACTTATTTACACATCTTTATAAATTCTGTATAAAGGAAACAGCGCGCGATGAAAGGATGTCAGGAATGATGAAACCGGCTCATCGTCACGTCGGCGTCATGCTTCTGATTTTCGGCATTGGAATTGCGATCGCTCCGGCACAGGCGACACCGCTTGGCGCGGACGGGGAAACCCGCCAAGAATCCTGGCGAAAGCACCTTGCCCTTTCCGCCTCCTCTCCGTTCCGCAACCTCCACTGGCAATCCCTGGGGCCCCGTTTCCAGGGAGGACGCGTGGAGGCCATCGACGCGGTTCCCGGCACTGGCGTCATCTATGTTGGATTCGGCGCCGGAAATGTCTGGAAGACCGTCAACAACGGCTTGACCTGGACGCCCATTTTCGAGCACGAGCCGACCTTCACGATCGGCGACCTGGCGATCTCTCCGTCAAATCCCCGGATCCTCTACGTCGGCACCGGCGAAAATCTCATGGCCCGGAGTTCGTTTGCCGGATGGGGCGTCTTCAAATCGACGGACGGCGGACAAACCTGGACCCATCTGGGTCTCGAGGAGACCCATCATATCGGCCGGGTCGTCGTCCATCCGAAGAATCCGGACATCGTCTATATCGCCGCCCTCGGCCGCCTTTTCTCGAACAACAAGGAGCGAGGCGTCTTTAAAACCGAGGACGGGGGGAAGACTTGGGCCCACGTCCTGTTCGTCGACGAACGCACGGGAGCGGCCGATCTCGTCCTCGATCCGTCCGATCCCGAAACGGTCTACGTTTCGACGAATGAGCATGAGCGCACGGCCTGGAACAACAAAGAACACGGCCCCGGCTCCGGGATCTTCAAATCGAAGGACGGCGGCAAAAGCTGGAAACGGCTGACGAAAGGCTTCCCCACGGGTCCGTATGTCGGCCGGATCGGACTCGCGGTTGCGCCCTCCCGGCCGGACGTCGTTTACGCATTTCTCGCCAATCAAACCCCGGTCGAAGTGGAGACCAAGGAAGGGAAACGGACATCCGCGACGGGCCCGGAAATTTATCGTTCGGACGACAAGGGCGAGACCTGGCGCAAATGCCCCATGCGCAGCGACCGTTTCCGGATGGGATTTTTCGCCGACATCTTCGTTTCGCCCGAAAACGCCGATGTCTTCTATGCCCTCGGCCAGAACTTGATGACGTCCCGGGACGGAGGACAGACGTTCTCCAACATCCATGGATCGGTGATCCATCTCTATTCCCATCCTTCCCGCGCCCTTCATCTCGATCAGCACGACCTCTGGATCGATCCCTCTGACCCGGACCGCTTGATCCTGGGAAACGACGGCGGCCTGTATCAATCCACCGACCGCGGCTCAACCTGGCTCCATCTCAACAACATCCCGGCCGGAGAATTCTACGCGTTGTCGGTGGACGACGCCGATCCTTACTTTATCTATGGCGGCACCCAGGACAACGCCGCCCTTTTCGGGCCGGCCGACCGGCTCCCGGAGGACGGGATCGACGATCCCTGGCGCTACGTCTGGATCGACCTCTGGGGCGGGGGCGATTCCTACGTCACCGCGGTCGACCCGACAGATCCGAATACGATCTATTTCGAACAACAATTCGGCAATTTCCAGCGCAAGAACGTCAAGACCGGAGAGATCAAGAGGATTCGCCCCGAGGGCCCTAAGGGGGATCATCCCCTTCGCTTCAATTGGATGTCGCCCTTCATCGTCTCCCGGCACAACCCCCTGACCCTCTACTTCGGGGCCAACATGCTGTTCAAGTCCCTGAGCCGCGGAGACCGTTGGACCGCCATCAGTCCGGATCTTTCGTCCAAGCCCGGACCCGACCGGCAGGGCAACGTCCCTTACGGGACGATCACCACGATCAGCGAATCGCCACTCCAGCCCGGGCTGCTCTATGTAGGCACGGACGACGGCCGGGTCTGGGCGACGAGGAACGACGGAGCCGTCTGGGACGATATCGCCGCCGGACTTCCGGGCAAATGGATCAGCCGGGTGGAGGCTTCGGCCCACGAATTGGGCGGAGTTTACGTCGCCCTGACGGGCTATCGGGAAGACGACTTCGCGACCTATCTCTTCAAATCCAAGGACTACGGAAAAGCCTGGCGGCCGATCGTCTCCAACCTGCCGTCCGAGCAGGTGAACGTCATCCGCGAGGATCCCCGCAAGGCCGGTGTTCTCTACGTCGGGACGGATCAGGGCGGCGTCTATGCCTCGTTCGACGACGGAGCGGCGTGGACGTCTCTCTGCGCCGACCTTCCCACAACGGCCGTTCACGACATCGCCGTTCAAGGCCGGGAGCGAGAGCTGGTCATCGCCACCCACGGTCGGAGCATCTTCAAGCTCGACCTCTCCCCGGTCCTGGACTTCACCTCTGAGGTCGCGGCGAAAGACGGCCATCTCTTTCCGGTTCGCCCGGCTCTTCTTCCCCAATCCCGGGATTACAACGGCGATTGGGCGCTCGAAACTCGAAAACCGGCCGTTTTCCATTATTTCCTGAAACAAGGCCGGGACGTCACCCTTCGCCTCTACGGCGAAAAGGACAAGCTCGTCAGGACGATTCCGGCAAAAGGAGAGGCCGGGCTCAACGCAATGACCTGGGACCTAGGCCTCGATCCAGGCTCGCAAGTCCAATCCCTCCCCCAGGCCTCCCGGCTGGCTGCCGCCGGGACATACCGCCTCGAAATCGAGGCTGGACCGGTCAGGCTTTCGGGCTCGTTTCGAGTCGACGCCCCTGACCAACCGAGGGTCGGCCGGCCACGGTGACACGATGAGAGTGGAACGAAGGCTTCAATCCAGATCGAGGAGAATCCCTTGAGAATGAAGAACGCCGTGTCCTGTCTGTTGTCCGCATTCGTCGCCGGCTTCGTCCCGTTCGCTTCGCCCCAGACGAAACGCTCAACGGCCGAGCTTTTGGCGGCCGCGGAAGAGAGATTGCGGTCCGTCTACGACCGCCGAGAACTCAACGCCAATGCCTTCCGGGCGGCCTGGCTTCCGGACGGCTCGGGCTATACACGCCTGGAGGGCGTCGAGACGGAAGGAAATGCGCTGGTCCGATATGAGGCCTCGACCGGCCGGAGGTCCGTCCTCCTTTCGCCCGCACATATCCTCCCCGCAGGAGCGGCCAAACCCCTGTCCATCGAGGATTATGTGCTCTCGCCCGACGGAAGCCGCATTCTCATCCAGGCCAACGGTCGCGCGGGCGAGGATCCCGGCCGCCGCATTGTCGATTATTGGGTCTTCGAGCCGGCGTCCGGCACCCTTGGCCAAGTCATGGTCGGCGTCGAC
>VGJF01000172.1 GCA_016867585.1 Candidatus Aminicenantota bacterium
GCGGCTTGAAGGGCGCCCCTTCCCCGGTGAGCCATGAGCGGGAATAAGACGCGTCTCTGGCTCGACGAACTCCAGGCGTTCGGGATCAAGCTCGGACTGGAGAACATCCGGACCCTCTGCGCGGCCCTGGACGACCCCCAGACCGCCTTTCCCTCGGTCCACGTCGCCGGGACGAACGGCAAGGGGTCGGTTTGCGCCATGCTGGCCGAGATCCTGAGAGAGGCCGGCTTCCGGGTCGGCCTCTACACCTCGCCCCATTTGGTCCGGGTCGAGGAGAGGGTCCGGGTGAACGGCCGGCCGATCCCGCCGCGGGATTTCGACCGCCTTCTCCGGAAGGTCAGGGACCGCGTCGAGGCCCTTCTCGGCTCGGGCCGGCTTCCCTCGCCGCCGACCTATTTCGAGGCTTTGACGGCCCTCGCTTGGCTCCATTTCCGGGAGCGGGGGGTCGGGATCGCCGTCCTCGAGGTCGGGATGGGCGGCCGGTTCGACGCGACGAACATCGTCACCCCCCTCGTCTCGGTCATCACGTCGATATCGAGGGACCACGAGGAGCATTTGGGGCGGACGATCGCCGCGATCGCCTTCGAAAAAGCCGGGATCGTCAAACCGGGACGCCCCGTCGTCTGCGGCGCCCGGAATGACGAGGCCGAACGGGTCGTGGCCGAGGCGGCGGCCGAGCGCCGAAGCCCGCTCGTCCGGGTCTTCGGGGACGGACACGCCCTCTCGGCCCGCCGAGGCCGCGGACGGTGGCGGTTCGATTATCGCTTCAGGGGGGAGACTTTCTCCTTTTCCCCGGGCCTGGCCGGTCTTCACCAAGGGGAAAACGGGGCGATCGCGGTCGCCGCCGCCCGGGTCTTGAGCCGGGTGTGGCATAAGCCCATCGAGAAGACGGCGATCGTCGAAGGCCTCGAGAAGGTTTGCTGGGAAGGCCGCCTCGAGCTCGTCCGCCGGCGGCCGCGGCTTCTGCTCGACGGGGCCCACAACGAGGCCGGGATGCGAGCCCTTCGGACTTTCATCGAGACCGACCTGCGGCGGAAACCGGTCGTCCTCTTCGCCATGATGAAGGACAAGGCCGTCGGGAGGGCGGTTCGGACGCTCTTCCCGGCGGCCAAGGCCGTCGTCCTGGCGTCCCTGCCTTTCGAGCGGGCCGCGGCCCCGGAGGAGATCCTGTCGCGGGCCGGCCCGTTCCGGGAGAAAATCTTTCTCGAGCCCGACCTTCGGAAGGCGATCGCCCTGGCCGGGCGCATGGCGGGCTCGGGCGGGACGGTCATCGCCGCCGGCTCGCTCTACCTCGTCGGGGAAATCAAGAAATTGCGGATGTCGGGCCGTTCGGGATAATTTCCTTTTCGGCGGGAGTGTGGTATATTTTTTCGCCCCAAGCGCTGCCGGCGCGGATGGACAGCCGGACGGCGGGCCGGACGGATAACCGATGCTTCAGATCGACGCGACCTTCCTCGTGACCTTCGCCCTCGTCTGGATTCTCGTGGTCGTCCTGACCCGGGTCTTCTGGAAGCCCATCCGAAGGGTCATGGACGAGCGCCGTTCGAGATTGGAAAAGGACCGGGCCGCGGCCCAGGCCGGCCTGGACGAGGTCGCCCGCGGCCTCGAGGAGATCGACCGGTCCATCAAGGCGGCCCGGCTCGAGGCCGAGCGCCTCCGCGCCGAGATCGAAGGCCAGGCCTTCAAGGAGAAGGCCCGGCTCCTGGCCGAGGCGGGCGCCGCGGCCAAGGACGAGGTCGAGCGCGCCCGGGCGGAGCTTGCCGCCGAGGTCGACCGGCTCAAGGACGAGCTTCGGGCCCAAGCCGGCCCTTTGGCCGAGGGCATTGAAAAGAAGCTCGTCGGCCCCCCGCCGTCATGACGAAAAAGAGACTCGCCGCCGTCTTTCTCGCCTTGTCCGTCCTCCTTGTCCTTTCGCCGGCTGCCGGCTCCGAGGAAGGCGGCGCTCACGGGCCCTCGGATCCCGGAACGATGGGCAAGGTCGTCAATTTCGTCATCCTTTTTGGAGCGTTGTTCTTCGCTCTCCGCAAGCCGCTCTTCGCCGCTCTGGCCGGCCGGACCGAGGGCATTCGGTCTTCCCTCAAGGACGCCCGGGAGGCCCGCCTCGCGGCCGAGGCGAAGCTCGAGGCCGCCCGCCGCGAGGCCGCCTCCCTGGCCGCCGAGGTCGGGCGGATCAAGGCCGCGGCCGAGAAGGAAGGAGCGGCCGAGCGGGACCGCATCCGGACGGCCGCCGAGGCCGAAGCCGCCCGGATCAAGTCCCTGGCCGTCCAGGACGTCGAGGCCCGGCTCAAGGCCGGCCTCCGGGAGCTCAAGGCCTTTGCCGCTTCCCTCGCCGCAGGCTTGGCCGAAGAGCGGATCAGGGCCAGGATGACGGCCGGCCTCCAGGACTCGCTCATCGACCGCTCGATCGAGCGGCTCGGGTCGCTTCATGAGAAATCCGGTTCTCGTTAAGCGCTACGTCGAAGGTCTGGCCGGGGCCTTGAACGGCGAGGACGAGTACGCCCGCGTCCGCCATGAGCTCGAAGCCTTCGCCTCGCTCCTCGACGGGCACGGCCTTCTCGGGACCGTCCTTCTCCGCCCCTTCCTGGCCACCTCCAAGAAGGCGGCGATTGTCGCCGGCGTCCTGGAAAAGCAAGGGGCCTCGCCGAAAGCGCGGCGCTTCCTCCTCCTCCTCGTCCGCCACCGCCGCCTCGGCCTCCTGCCCGAGGTCGTCGGCCGCCTCCCCGTCCATTGGAGGGAGCGGCAGGGGGTGAGGTCGTTCGAGGTCAAGTCGGTCGTCCCCTTGAAGCCGAGACAGCGGGCCCGCCTCGAGGAGGAGCTCCGCCGGATCGAGGGGACGTCCGTCTTCTGCGACTACGGCCTCGACTCCAGCCTCGTCGGGGGCCTGCTCGTCAAGCGGGGGAACCTCGTCTACGACGTTTCCCTGAAGGGCCAGCTCGAACGGCTCAAGTCGGTCATCCAAGAAAGGTAAGCGCATGGCCATCCACGCGGACGAAATCAGCAAGATCATCCAGCGGGAGATCGAGGGCTTCGAGGCCGAGGTCGACGTCCGGGAGATCGGGACCGTGATCTCGGTCGGCGACGGCATCGCCCGCATCCACGGCCTCGACCGGGTCATGGCCAACGAGCTTCTCGAGTTTCCGCGCGAGGTCTCGGGGATCGCCCTGAACCTGGAGGAGGACAGCGTCGGGGCCGTCCTTCTCGGCGAGAGCCATCTCATCAAGGAGGGCGACCTCGTCAAGCGGACCCACCGGATCATCTCCGTCCCGGCCGGTCCGGCCCTCGTCGGCCGGGTCGTCGACTCCCTCGGCCGGCCCCTCGACGGCCAAGGTCCGGTCGTCACCGACACCTTCATCCCCCTCGAGCGGCTGGCCCCCGGCGTCGTCGACCGCCAGCCCGTCCGCGAGCCGCTCCAGACCGGGATCAAGGCCATCGACGCCATGATCCCCATCGGGCGGGGGCAGCGCGAGCTCATCATCGGCGACCGGCAGACGGGGAAATCGGCCATCGTCCTGGACACGATCATCAACCAGAAGAGCTCGGGGGTCGTCTGCATCTACGTCGCCGTCGGCCAGAAGAACTCGACGATCGCCCAGTTCATCAAGACCCTCGAGGACCACGGGGCGATGGCCTACTCGATCGTCGTCGCCGCCTCGGCCAGCGACCCGTCCTCTCTCCAGTACCTCGCCCCCTACAGCGGCTGCGCCATGGGGGAGTATTTCCGCGACAGCGGCGGCCACGCCCTCTGCGTCTACGACGACCTCAGCAAGCATGCCGCCGCCTACCGCGAGATCTCCCTCCTCCTCCGCCGGCCCCCGGGGCGGGAGGCCTTCCCCGGCGACGTCTTCTATCTCCATTCCCGGCTCCTCGAGCGGGCGGCCAAGCTCAACGAGGAGAAAGGCGGCGGATCGCTCACCGCCCTGCCGATCATCGAGACCCAGGCCGGCGACGTCTCGGGCTACATCCCGACCAACGTCATCTCGATCACCGACGGCCAGATCTACCTCGAGCCCGAGCTGTTCAACGCCGGCGTCCGGCCGGCGATCAACGTCGGGATCTCGGTCTCCCGGGTCGGGGGGAACGCCCAGATCAAGGCCATGAAGCAGATCGCCGGCAAGCTCCGGGGCGACCTCCAGCAGTACCGGGAGCTCCTGACGTTCGCCCAGTTCGGGACCGAGCTCGACCGGATTTCCCAGGCCCAGCTCGACCGCGGCGTCCGCCTGACCGAACTCCTCAAGCAGGACCAATTCGTCCCGCTCCCCGTCGAAAAGCAGATCGTCGCCATCTACGCCGGAAACCGCGGCTTCCTGGACGAGGTTCCCGTCGACCGGGTCCGGGAGTACGAGCGCCGGCTGCAGGCCTTCCTCGATCGCGAACACAAGGGGATTCTCGCCCAGATCGCCGAGCGCAAAGCGATCGACGGCCCGCTCGACGCCGAGATCGCGGCCGCCCTGAAGGACTTCGGCCGGCTGTTCCGCGAGGAGGCGGCGTAATGCCGGCCCTCATCGACCTGCGCCGGCGCATCCGCAGCGTCCGGAACACCCAGCAGGTCACCAAGGCCATGAAGACGGTGGCCACGGCCAAATACAAGAAAGCCCATCGGACCGTCCTCGAAGGCCGCCCCCACTGGCACGCCGCCCCGGCCCTCATCGACCGCCTGGCCCGCCGGGCCGGCGAGTCCGCCCATCCCCTCCTGGCCGCCCGCGAGGAGCGCCGCGTCGACCTCGTCGTTTTCACCTCGGACAAGGGCTTGTGCGGGGCCTTCAACGCGAACCTCCTGGCCCGGGCCATGTCCTTCGCCGGCAAGATAGCCGAAACCTCCGGCCTCCGCCTTTTCCTTTTCGGCAAGAAGGGAACGAACGCCTTCCGCCGCCTGCGGTATCCGATCGAACGGGCTTTCGCCGAAAACACCGACCGGATCGGCGAGGCGGCCGTCCGGGAGGTCGGGGAGGCCCTCGTCCGGCGCTTCCTTTATCTCGAAACGGACGCCGTCTACCTCGCCTACAACGAGTTCAAGTCCGTCCTGGCTCCGAAAATCACCCTCCTCCGCCTCCTCCCCTTGGCGGCGGAGGAGATCCCCGTGACGGGCGACGCGGCCGACGGCGGGGACATCCGGCCGGATTGGGAGCCCTCGGCTCCCGGCCTTATGTCCGCTCTCCTGCCGCGCTACGTCGAGGACCAGCTCCTCCACGCCTACGCCGAATCCCAGGCGGCCGAGCAGGCCGCCCGGATGATGGCCATGGACAGCGCCTCGAAGAACGCCGAGGACCTCATCGCCCGCCTGACCCTGCATCTGAACAAGGTCCGCCAGGCCGGCATCACCAAGGAACTGCTCGAGATCATGACCGCCGTCGAGGCCCTGAAG
The DNA here is from genome assembly GCA_016867585.1 of Candidatus Aminicenantota bacterium. Lineage (GTDB taxonomy): Bacteria > Acidobacteriota > Aminicenantia > Aminicenantales > UBA4085 > JAAZPG01. The sequence goes on from VGJF01000172.1 coordinate 5,363, forward strand.
TCATGACTCCACGGAGAACGCCATGAAGGAAACCGAAGAGGCCCGTCCCGTCGGGACCGTCGTCCAGATCATCGGCCCGGTGGTCGACGTCGCCTTCCGCGGCCGGGAGCTGCCCGAGATCTACACCGCCCTCCGGGTGACGAGCGAGGGCTTCGAGTCGCCGACCCCGGTCGACATCGTCGTCGAGGTCGAGCAGCACATCGGCGAGGACACGGTCCGGTGCGTGGCCATGCATCCGACGGACGGCCTGGCCAGGGGGATGACGGCCGAGAATCTCGGCGGTCCGATCGAAGTCCCCGTCGGTCCCGAAGTCCTGGGACGGGTCATCAACGTCATCGGCGAGCCCGTGGACTACAAGGGCCCGATCGAGGCCAGGCGGAAATACCCCATCCATCGCCCCCCGCCCCGTCTCGAGAACCAGAGCACCAAGCTCGAGATGTTCGAAACCGGGATCAAGGTCATCGACCTCGTCCAGCCGTTCCTCAAGGGTGGGAAAATCGGCCTCTTCGGCGGGGCCGGCGTCGGCAAGACCGTCATCATCCAGGAGCTCATCCACAACGTCGCCATGAAGCACGGCGGCTATTCCGTCTTCGCCGGCGTCGGCGAGCGGACCCGCGAGGGGAACGACCTTTGGATCGAGATGACCCAGTCCAAGGTCATCGACAAGACGGCCCTCGTCTACGGCCAGATGACCGAGCCGCCCGGCGCCCGCCTCCGGGTCGGCCTGACCGCCCTCTCCGTGGCCGAGTACTTCCGGGACGAGATGAACCAGGACCTCCTCCTCTTCATCGACAACATCTTCCGGTTCACCCAGGCCGGCTCCGAGGTTTCGGCCCTTCTCGGCCGGATGCCCTCGGCCGTCGGCTACCAGCCCAACCTGGCGACCGAGCTGGGCGAGCTCCAGGAGCGGATCACTTCGACCAAGAAGGGCTCGATCACCTCGGTCCAGGCCATCTACGTCCCGGCCGACGACTTCACCGACCCGGCCCCGGCGACGACGTTCTCCCATCTCGACGCCTCGACCAACCTGTCCCGGGCCCTGACCGAGAAGGGGATCTATCCGGCCGTCGACCCCCTGGCCTCCTTCAGCCGGATCCTCGACCCGAACGTCGTCGGCGAGGAGCATTACCGGGTCGCCCGCCGGGTCAAGGAGATCCTCCAGCGATACAAGGACCTCCAGGACATCATCGCCATCCTCGGGATCGAGGAGCTGAGCGAGGAGGACAAGCTCATCGTCGCCCGGGCCCGCAAGCTCGAGCGCTTCCTGAGCCAGCCTTTCCACGTGGCCACGGAATTCACCGGGCGGGAGGGGAAATACGTCCCCATCGCCGAGAACGTCCGGGGCTTCCGGGAAATCGTCGAGGGACGGCACGACGACAAACCGGAACAGGCCTTCTACATGGTCGGCGGGATCGAGGAGGTCGTCGCCCGGGCCGAGGAGCTCAAGGCCTTATGAGCGAGAGCCGGACGGGCCCGTCCTTCCATCTCAAGGTCATCACCCCGAGGGCCCTGCTCGTCGAGACCGAGGCCGACGAGGCCCAGATCCCGACGACGGAGGGGCTCATCGGCGTTTTCCCCGGCCATCGGCCCCTGATCGCGGCCGTCGGGGAGGGGACGCTCTCCTACCGGCAGGGGAAATACGAGGAGCGCTTCGAGGTCTCCGGCGGGCTGGCTGAAATCGGCCCCGACCGGGTCCTCGTCTTCACCGAGAGAGCGGATTAGCGGAGCGTCCGCTCCGCCGTCTCGGCGTCTTTGGCCGGAACGGGTTCCCCTTGAGAAAGGAAGATCGGGGAGATAATCTGAGGGGCGGACGAGATGATCCCAGGCAAGCCCGCCGATGACGA
>VGJF01000173.1 GCA_016867585.1 Candidatus Aminicenantota bacterium
CGATTGGCGAATCTACTCCGACTTCGCCAACATCCTTATCAACGAGGCGCGTCGGCTTTATCGCAAGGAAGACATCGGTCTGAAGCTCAAGGAAACGGTCTTCGCCTTCGATTCCACGACGATCGACCTTTGTCTGTCGCTTTTTCCTTGGGCACGGTTTCGCAAACACAAAGGCGCCATCAAGCTCCATACCCTTCTCGACCTGAGAGGCTCGATTCCAACTTTTATCCATATCACAGAAGGAAAAACTCACGACGTCCGCATCCTCGACGATCTTTTGTTCGAACCCGGATCCTTCTATATCCTCGATCGGGGATATCTGGACTTCTCCCGACTTTACACGCTCCATTTGCATCAGGCTTTTTTCGTCATCCGGGCCAAATCGAATCTCAAGTCGCGCCGCATCTCGTCTCACCCTGTAGACAAAACCAAGGATCTGACCAGCGACCAGAGGATCGTCTTGACCGGCTCCAAATCCAAAACCGAATATCCCGATACGATCCGCCGGGTCCGATTCTACGACCGGGAGAACGATCGCTACTTGACCTTTTTGACGAACAACTTTCTTCTGCCCGCCTTGACGATCGCCCAGCTTTACAAACTTCGCTGGCAGGTGGAACTGTTCTTTCGTTGGACCAAACAAAACCTCCGGATCAAATCGTTCTATGGGACCTCGGAGAATGCCGTTCGGACGCAAATCTGGGTGGCGATTACGGTTTATGCGCTCGTCGCGATCATCAAGAAGAAAATGTCCATGGACCTCCCGCTCTACAATTTTTTGCAGATTTTGAGCGTGACCGCGTTCGAGAAAATCCCATTGAATCAACAGCTTACGTTTTCGGACGATCATGATTCGATGGCTGCTGACTGTAACCAATTATCTTTGTTCAACTTATAACTGGACACCACTGATATTTATTATACACATTGGAGGCGCCGGATGAGGACCAACATCGAAATCGACGACCGCCTGATGGCGGAGGCCAGGAAGGCCTCGGGACTGCCGACGAAGAAAAAGACGGTCGAGGCCGGCCTCCGGCTGATTGATCCAGGTCCATGGCCAGACGGCCGTCCGTAGGCTGCGGGGCAAGATCGTCTGGGAAGGCGACCTCGACGGACTGCGGACGTCCCGCGCCGTCTAGCCAGACCGCCGATGGTCATCGTCGACACGACGGTCTGGGTCGATTATTTCCGCGGCACAAAGAATTCCCAAACGGACTGGCTGGATCGGGAGCTCGACCGCCGCCGCATCGGACTCACCGACCTCATCCTCTGCGAAATTTTGCAAGGCCTGCCGGCTGAACGCCAGGCCAGACTCGCCTTGACGGCCCTTGGCCGGTTCGAAATTTATTCGATGGGCGGAACCGAGCTCGCGGTCGCCGCCGCCCGAAATTTCCGCTTCTTGCGCGCCTGCGGCCGCGTCGTCCGCAAGACCGTGGATTGTCTGATCGCCTCGTTCTGCTTCGGGCAAGGGTTCGAGCTCCTCCACAGCGACCGGGACTACGAGCCCTTCGTGGAATTTCTCGGCCTGAAGACGGCGGGTTGACAAAGGGGCGCAAAATATGGAAGATTTTTCTTCACTTTTTGGAGGTGACCTCATGTCTCGAAAAAGCAAACGTTTCCTCGCCCTGGCGGCGGCCCTGATCCTCGGCTTCTCTCTCGGCCCAACGGCTCAAGCCCAGGGGCTCAAGCTCGGGTTTAAATTCATGGGCGGGATGGGCTATCAAATCGGCGGCGACGACACCGCCTCGCTCCGCGGGCTCAAGGCCCTGGTCGACGATTACGTCGCCGCGGCGGGCCTCAAGCTCAAATCCAACGTCGTCCCCTTCATGAACCATATCGCCCTGGAGGGCGACGCCGACATCATCGTCAGCCTGACCCCGCGGCTCGGCGTCAGCGTGGGATTGGGCTACGTCCGAGGCGGAACGATCTTCGGCTCGGGAAACGTGATCGTCCTCCACGGTTCGGCAGAAGAGAAAAGCGTCAACAAAGTGGCCGCGAGCGCCATGCCTCTCAAGCTGGGGGTCTATTACTCCTTCGGGTCGAGGTTCGAGGCCGAAGGCAAGCGGGGCTCGTACCTCTTCGGCGGGGTTGGGCTCTATTCGGGCAAATACACCGCCTCCGAGGACTACTCCTACCAGGCCGCCCGGTCAACATCCAGCCTGACCGCCAAGGCTTCCGGTCTCGGCTTTTACGGCGGGCTCGGGAGCGAAAATTGGATCAACCCCAATTTCGCCTTCGTCATCGAGCTCTACGGGCGCTACGCCAAGTTCGGAGGATTCAAGGGCGACTGGCAGAGGACCGGCGGCGGGGCCTCGAACTCGGGTTCGGGGACGCTCTATTACTACGAATGGCAGGACGACGACGGCAACTGGTATCCGGCCACGGATCTGTTCGACACGGCGCCGGCCTCCGGCGGCTTTCTGCGGGCCGTCCGGGAGGCGCGGATTGACTTCTCCGCTTTCGGCTTCAGGTTCGGTTTTCGGGTCAGCCTCTAGCCGCTACCTGCCCGCGCCTGCGAATTCCTCGATCAGGCGGCCGGTCAGGACCTGGGTCAGGTCGAGGCGCGTGTTCTCCTGGGCGATCGTCAGCGAGAGGACGGGGAACATCCCCGAGGAAACTTGGTCGAACCAAGCCATCTTCTGCCGGAAGCCGTCGACGTAGAACTGGTACTCGTTCAAGTCGGCCGGGGAGGTCCGCAGTGTGAACAACCCGCCCAGCTGGCCGCGGTCGACGATCGTCACCCGGCATTCGAGGGAGACGACGGCGCAAACGATGTAGGTGGCGTTGGTGGCGAAAGGCTCTTCTTTCTGGGTCGTCTTGTTGAAAAACGTCCGCACGGCGACGGTCTTGTCGAAATTCAGGGCCAGGATGTCGATGATGAGGTCGGTGTCCGTCTTTTCCTTGATGCTCTTGTAGTCGGGGTTTCCGCTGCGCATGAGGTTCTCGAGGAGAGCCCGGTCGCGGACGGTGAAGCCTTTCTGGACGAACGTTTTTTCGATGACGTTGATGTAGGAGTTGAACCGGTCGGCCTCGGTGACGTTGGCCGGGGGGTTGGGGATGCGGATGACGATCTTCGGCTTGGGGTTCGAGGCGAGGAGGCCCTTGAGCTCGGGCGTCATGACGATCTCGTTGGTCGCGGCGACGTTCGGCTTGATCGTGCCGACCTGCAGGCTGGCGCAGGCTGAGGCCAAGGCGACGGCGAGAATCAGCGCTGCGAATTTTGTCCTGTTCATGCGCTCCTCCTCCGGCGAAAATACGAAATCATCCTATCTCGGCGCCCGGGACATGTCAATCATTTGAGCCCGCGTTTGGACAGGCTCGCGCCCGTGGCCTTCTCCAGCCGCTCGACCGAAAGGATATAATCGATCTTCGCCCGCAGTTCGAGCGACCGGGCGTTGGACAGCCGGTCCTGGAATTCGAGGACGAAATAGTTGGTCGACAGCCCGACGGCCAGCTTCTTGGCCTCCGCGTCCAGGCTCTTGGCCGCCAGCCGCTTGGCGTTGGTCTCGATCGTGCGGATGGCGTCGCTGACTTCGAGGCCGATCTGCTGCTCCAGCTGTTTCACCCGCAGCCGGCCCTGCTCGAGGTCGGTCTTGGCGTAGCCGAGGTCGGCCTTGGTCGTCAGGGCGCTCATGGGGACCGAAAGCGTCAGGCCGACGTTCCAGTTGTTGTAGAGGAATTTCATGGCGTCGCGGAGCGAATCGGCGCTCGAACCCGGAACCTTGCCGATGACCTGGCCGAGGAAGGGGTTGTCGTCGAGGTAGAGGAGCCGGTCGCCCGAAATGCCCGGGCTCCAGTAGGACAGCCTCAGGTCGAGGCTGGGGAGCATCTGGTTGCGGGCCACGTCGAGGTTGAGCGCCTTGGTTTCGAGGGAGGCCTTGAGGGCCTGGAGGTCGGGCCGCCCCTCGAAGGCCTGCCGGGTGGCTTCTTCAAACCCAAGGCTCGGCGCGGCCGAGCCCGGCTGGTCGGTCGGGACGATCCTCCGGCCCCGGCCGTCAGGCTCGGCGGCCAGGTTGATGACCGTCCGCAGAAGCTCTTCGCTGCGGGCGATGAGCCCTTCGGCCTGGATGAGGTCGGCTTCGCGCTGAGCCACCGAGGCTTCGGCGTTGAGCACATCGAGAGGGGCGAGCGTCCCGAATTTCGCCTCTTTGCGGTTCTTGGCCAGGAGGTCGCGGCCGAGTTCGAGCGACTGCCGCTTGACCTGGGCGTTCTCGATGGCGTGGACGTAGTTCCAGTAGGCCTCCTGGACGGCATAGATCGTCTCGGCCATGGTCGCCCGCAGTTGGTGGTCGGCTGCTTGGAGGTTGTTCTCGGCGGCGATGACCTGGCGGCGGGCCATCCGCGGCCCGAAATTCCGGAGCAGCGGCTGGGTGAAGTCGAAGCGGAGCGTGCTCCCGTAGCGGGGGTTGATCAACTGGAAGGACTGGTTGGTCTCGGAGCGGTAGTTCTCCAGGGACAGAGAGACGCTCCCCCCCGTGGGGATGGCTTCGACGATCGACAGTCCGTAATCACGCAACTTGGAGATGCTCGTGCCCGAGCCCTGGAGCCGCCAGTAGGAAGGGTTCTCGGACCGGTTGCCGCCGTAGCTCATAAACGGATTACTTCTTCTTATAGGAGTCCCGCTCGTCGGTCTTGACCTTGGCCTTGGCGATCGCTTTCACATCCTTGGGGTGGGCGACGGTCGTCTCAATCCCCAGATCGGCCAAAACATCGACCATCGTGTAACTTGACCGCCCCGCTTCGATTACGGCCTTGGCATCCCTTGCCCCTTGGAGGTACAAGGTGGCCTTCACGGTCTGCCCCGATCTGGACACTGCCGTCCGAAACCACTTCGGCCTGAAGTTCGATGTCTTTGTGACTTGCGGCGAGCGCCTGGTGATGGGCGAGCCGGTGCACCTGGGCTACCGCGGTACCGAGCGGGCCCGGCGCATATCGCCCGATGAGTTCTTCACCGGCACCGGCCGCAACGGCAACGACTACGTACGCGCCGGTACCTTTTCGCTGGCCCCGGTGGCGGAGCACGAGCCGGGCTCCGAGATCGTGGTGCGTGGAACCATCCGGCCCACCGAGGGCACGACGGTCAAGCTGCTGAAGGTCTACCTGGCCTCCTGACCCCCCTCAAGGTGCCATGCGTTTGTTTCACGTTTGGTTCAGGCTCGCCCGAGGACTCAGACACACTTTTAAATCCATATTATTCAACCAGATAAAGCTAATCCGTTCTTTAACTAAAATCAAGCTGGAATGACGCCCGAGCCGCCCTGGGCGCGCTGAAGGCCGAAAGCACCCGCGCGGGCTCCCGTCCGGCGAGGCCCGCGGGGCCGGACGGACCCGATCTCGCCCCTGCCGGCTCCTTGACATCGGGAGACGGCCGGGCTACCCTCCTCATGCGATGAGAGTGACCGTTCTAGTCGACAACAACACGCTGATCGACCACTATCTCCAGGGCGAGCCCGCCGTCTGTTATTTCGTCGAGGCGGACGGGCGCCGGGTCCTCTTGGACACCGGGTAATCGGACCTCTTCGCCCGGAACGCCGACCGATTGGGGATCGACCTGCTGGAGCTCGATGACGTCGTGCTCTCGCATGGGCATCTCGACCACACTTGGGGGCTCCCGGAGATCGGGCTCCCCCTGGCCGCCGATACACTGTCCGGCTTTTTCGACCTCCGTCTCAGCCGGGAGCCGGTCCCCCTCACGGAGAGACTTACCTTCCTCGGCGAGATTGAACGGATCCACGACTTCGAAGCGCGAGAGCCGGCCGGGACGACCGCGGCGGAAGCCGCCCAAGGGGCGGATGACCTGCTCGACGACACCGCGCTCGCTTATCTGTCCACGGATGGGCTGGTGATCCTCACCGGCTGCTCGCACGCGGGCATCTGTAACATCACCGACCAGGCCCGGGGCCTGACCGGCGAGGCGCGCCTCGCCGACATCCTGGGCGGCCTGCACCTGCTGGATCCGTCCGAGCGGCGTCTGCGCGGCACCATCGAGCGCCTCGAGGCCCTCCAGCCGCGGAAGATCCACGCCTGTCATTGCACCGACCTGAGATCCAAGCTGGAGATGGGCCGGACGCTGCCGCTCGAGGACGTCGGGGTCGGCCTGCGGCTGGAGTACGAGCCCTGAAGACCGGCGGCCGGCCGAACCGGGCGGGGATCGCACCGATCCCGGTCCTCCTAGCGCTCGCGGGACTTCTCGTGTCGGCCGCGGCCGTTTCTCCTCAAAGCGCCGGGCCGGCCACGGCGGCCGCCGAGCTGAACCACATCTACGTGACCCTTCGCCAGGACACGATCGACGCTATCGCCCGTTCCTTCTTCGTCACCGAACGCTTCGCCATGTTCGAACAGAACACCGTCCGAACCGCGGATTCGGTCTGGAAGGGAGCGTACCTCATCGGTTGGCGGGGCTACCTGGAGCTTTTCGCCCCCGGCGGAGCGGAGGGGCTCGTGGCCGGCTCGTCGGGTGTCGGCTTCAGCACGGTCCTGGTCGGCGGCGGAAGCGCCGTGAGAAGCAAGCTCGGAGCGATCGATGGCGAGACCCTCTCCGCCGAGATCATGCACCGGGTCGACGGCGACGTGAACGTCCCCTGGTTCGAGAACATCCGGCTGTGCTCCCTCGACCGGCCGTTCTTCTCGGCCTGGCTTATGGACTTCCGGCCCGAATACATGGCCCGCCGGGGGATCCCCCTTGGAGAGGGCGGCCGTTTCGACCGCCACGGCTACAACGCCGCCTCCTACCGCCGGGCGGGAAGGATGGCCGAGTATGAGGCGAGAGTGCTCGATGACCTCGTCGAGATCCATCTCGAACTCGACGCCGAAGAGGGCGCGTCGTTCGGCCGTTTCCTCGGCGCGCTGGGCTTCGTGGCCGCCGGCGAGGCCGGGGCCCGCGTCTTCCGGGCCGCTGACTCCGTCATCTTCCTGCGCATCGTTCCGGCACCCGTCTATCGGATCCGCCGGGTCGTCTGTTCGCTCCTCGGTCCGGTCGACCCGCCGGTCGAATGTGTTTTCGGCCCTGACGCCAAGTTCAGCGCGCAGGGGCGGACGGCCGTCTGGACCTTCGGGGAGGACGGCCCGGACAGATGACTGACCTGCCCCCCTCATAGGGATCCAGCCCTTGCCTCGATTCCCACGGCGACATCTTAGGATAACGAGATTTTTATAGCAAGCGGATCTTTCTCGGGGTGAGCGATCCAC
>VGJF01000174.1 GCA_016867585.1 Candidatus Aminicenantota bacterium
CGAGCACCAGGCCATGAAGGCCTCGACTCCCCACAAGGACCTGAAGTGGCGGTTCATCGGGCCCGACATCATCGGCGGCCGCTGCACCGACGTTGATGTCCCCCTCGGAAGCCGCAACATCATCTACATCGCCTCGGCCGTCGGCGGCCTGTGGAAGACCGAAAACACCGGAATCACCTGGACCTGCCTGACCGACGAGCTTTCGACCATGTCCTCGGGCGACATCGCCATTTCGGAATCCCATCCCGACGTCATCTATTACGGGACGGGGGAGGCCAACATTTTCCGGGCCTCGATGGCCGGGACGGGGGTCTACAAATCGACGGACGCCGGCAAGACCTGGCGGCATGTCGGGCTCGAAGGGACGTTCACGATCAGCCGGATCCGGATTCACCCCTCCAATCCCGATGTCGCCTATGTCGCCGCCTCGGGCCACGAGTGGACCTACAGCCCGGACCGGGGCGTCTACAAGACGACCGACGGCGGCAAGACGTGGGCCAAAGTCCTCTATCTCGACGAGAAGATCGGAGCGATCGACCTCGTCATGGACCCCAAGAATCCCGACATCCTGATCGCCTCGATGTGCCACCGGATCCGCCTCCGCTGGAGCGACCCCGTCCCCGAGCCCGGAGACGGCCTCTTCAAGACGACCGACGGCGGAAAGACTTGGAAGGAAGCGAACGCCGGGCTTCCCGACACGAAATTCACCGGCCGGATCGGCCTCGACCTCTGCCGGACGAAGCCGAACGTCGTCTACGCCTTCGTCGACAACCACACGCCCTCGCGTCCGCCGTCGCCGACCGAGAAGGACTCCTACGGCCGCCAGCGGACGTATCCCGACATCATCGGGGCCGAGGTCTACCGCTCGGACGACCAGGGCGAGACGTGGCGGCGGATAAGCGCCCACGACCGGATGATGGAGCGATTCGGCGGGACCTACGGCTGGGTTTTCGGCCAGATCCGGGTCGACCCCAGCCGGGACAACGTCGTTTATCTGATGGGCCTCGGACTCTACAAGTCCGAGGACTCGGGAAAGACCTGGAGGCCGCTGTCCTACGAGAACCTCCACGGCGACCATCACGGCCTCTGGATCGACCCCGCGGATTCGAACTACATGGTCAACGTCAACGACGGGGGAGCCAACGCCTCCTACGACGGCGGCGTGAGCTGGCGCGACTTCTACAAGGGCATCCCCTCGATCCAGTTCTACAACGTCGCCCTGAGCATGGCCAAGCCGTTCGCCGCCCACGGCTCGGTCCAGGACTGGGGGACTTACCGCGTCGTCGGGCTGACGCCGCCCGGCGAGATTCCGGCCAGGGCCGGCCGGCGAAGCCGAGGACCCTCGCTCCGCTGGGAGACGGCTCCGGGCGGAGAGGGGACGCACATCGCCATCGACCCGACGAATCCCAATATCGTTTACGCCTCGTCGTTCTACGGACGGCTCGAACGGTCCGAATACAAGGACGGGCGGTGGGAAAGCAAAATCATCTTTCCCCGCCCGGCCGAGGGAGAGCCCGAGCACCGCGGCCAGTGGCTGGCGCCGACGATCATCTCCCCGCACGATCCCAAGACCGTTTACCACGGCTTCCAGTACGTCTTCCGCTCCCGGGACATGGGCGAGACGTGGCAAAAAATCAGCCCTGACCTGACTTACAACATCCCCCAGAATCAGGGCAAACTGCCGTATGCCATCAATTTTGCCACCCTGACGGCCATCGATGAGTCGCCGCTCAAGGCCGGCCTGCTCTACGCCGGGAGCGACGACGGCCGGGTCCATGTGACCAAGGACGGCGGGGCGAATTGGGTCGAGATCACGGCCGGGCTCCCTTACTACAAGCACGTCTGGAACATCACGGCCTCGAAATACGACGAGGCGACGGTCTACGTCAGCCTCATCGGCCGCCACGACGACGACTTCGCCCCCTACATCTTCAAGTCGACCGACACCGGGAAGACTTGGACGAACATTGCGGCGAAGCTGCCGGGCTCGACCAACGTCCTCCGCGAAGATCCCAAGAAAGCGGACGTCCTCTATGCGGCCACGGACCTGGGCGTCTACGTGACGACGGACGCGGCCAAGACGTGGAATTATCTCGGTTCGGGACTGCCGAACGCGGCGGTCTGGGACCTCCAGATCCATCCCCGGGACAACATGATCGTCATCGCCACGAACGGCCGGGGGATGTGGATCTTCGACGACCCCTCGCCGCTGCAGAAATAGCCGGCTCGGCTTAAGCGAGCGGCTCGAAGCGGGCCTGGAAGAAGCGGAGATATTCGGGCTCGTAGACCATTTTCAGGCCGCGCGTCTTGTCCCGGGAGTCGAAGGCCGCCTTGATGCTCTCGGCGACGACGTCCATGTGGGCCTGGGTGTAGACCCGCCGGGGAATCGTCAGGCGGGTCAGCTCGAGGGCGGGATAGCGGTGGTCGCCCGTCTTCGGGTCCCGGCCGGCGCTGACGTTGCCGCGCTCCATCGACCGGATGCCGGAATCAAGGTAGAGCTCGGCGGCCAGCGTTTGGGCCGGGAACTGGGCTTGGGGGATGTGGGGATAGAAGCGCTTGGCGTCGAGAAAGATCGCATGCCCGCCGGCCGGCTCGACGATGGGGATCCCCCAGTCGAGGAGGAGGGTCCCGAGGTAGCGGACCTGGTCCACCCGGGAGCGGATGTGGTCCTCGTCGACCATCTCCTCGATCCCGATGGCCACGGCTTCCATGTCCCGCCCGGCCATCCCGCCGTAGGTGTGCAGGCCCTCGTAGATGACGACCATGTTCCGGGCCTTCTCGAAGACGTCCTCGTGATTGACGGCCAGCCAGCCGCCGATGTTGACGAGGTTGTCCTTCTTGGAGCTCATCCAGCAGCCGTCGGTGAAGGAGCAGAATTCCTTGAGGATCTCGGCGATGGATTTTTCCCGGTAGCCGGGCTCCCGCTCCTGGATGAAGAAGGCGTTCTCGGCCATCCGGGTCGCGTCGAGGTAGAGGCGGATCCCGTGGCGGTCGGTGAGGGCGCGGAGGGCCTTGACGTTGGCCATGCTCACGGGCTGGCCGCCGGCCATGTTGACCGTCCCGGCCAGGCTGACGTACGGGATTTTCTCGGCCCCGACTTTCCGGATCAGGGCCTCGAGCTTGTCGAGGTCGACGTCGCCCTTGAAGGGGGAACGGTCGGTCGGGTCGTGGGCCGCGGCGCAGATGACGTCGACGAACGTCCCTCCGGCCAGCTCCTGGTGGAGGCGGGTCGTGGTGAAATACATGTTCCCGGGGATGATGTCGCCGGGCTCGATGAGGGCCTTGCTGATGAGGTGCTCGGCTCCGCGGCCTTGGTGGGTCGGGACGACATGCTTGAAGCCGTAAAATTTCCGGATCGCGTCCTCGAGGCGGTAGAAGTTCCGGCTGCCGGCGTAGGCCTCGTCCCCGAGCATCAGCCCCGCCCATTGGCGGTCGCTCATGGCGCTTGTCCCGCTATCCGTCAGGAGGTCGATGTAGACGTCCTCGGAGCGGAGGAGAAAGGTGTTGTAACCGGCCTCCGAGGCGGCGCGGCGGCGCTCCTCCGGCGTCAGCATCCGGAGAGGCTCGACCATCTTGATCTTCCACGGCTCGGCCCACGAGCGGCGGCCGAACTGCTGGCCCATTGTCTTGTACTTGAATTCAGGCATGAATGAGAACTCCTTTTATTTATTGGGGGGATAAATGATATCGAGGATTTCGATTTCGTAAACGAGCAAGGTGTCGGGCGAGATGACGAAGCGCTTCTCTCCGGGCCGCTGGGCCGCGTAGAAGCCGCTCCTCCTGTAGCCCTGGCCGGCCGGGACGACGAGGAGGCGCTTCTCGCCTTTTTTCATCGCGGCGAGGGCGGCGTCGACCGCCGGATTGACCCTGGTCGTCTCGACGACGAAAGCGAAAGGCTCGGGCGTCTCTCCCCAGTAAGGCATGCCGTCCTCGGCCGTGCTGACGAATGTCTTTCCGGCCAGGGGGGCTTGGCCGGTGTAGGCGGCTTTGACCGTTGCGCCGGGGAGGGGAGGTTCTCCCCGGCCGGATTTGAGGATCTTGTATTTCACCCCGTTCTCCCCCTCGACGGCGTCCGGCCAGTTCGCCTGGACGAGGGCATCCTCCTCGGCTTTTTTCTCCTCCTCGGCTTTCTGAACCCGGATTTTGGCCTCCTCGACCATGGCCTTGAAGGAAGCCGTCGTCGGCTTGAAGGCCCTCGCCTTCGGACCGATCCGGACGATTTTGACCTTTTGGACGAGGTCGCCCTGGACGACGGACATGACGACGTCCAACCCCTCGACGACTTGGCCGAAAACGGTGTAGTCGCCGTCGAGGTACGAGCGGTCGCCGAGGGTGATGCACCACTGGCTGCCGTTCGTGTGGGGCCCGCCGTTGGCCATGTTGACCATCCCGGCCCGGCCGTGGTTGAGGTCGGGGAGGACGATCTCGTTCGGGAACTGATAGCCGGGATCCTTGGCCTTGCCGCTCTTCGGGATGCCGCACTGGATGACATGGCCGGGGACGACCCGGTGCCATGCGACGCCGTCGAAATAGGGCGTCCCGAGCGGGAAAGCGACGTTTTCGATCGTCCCCTCGGCCAGGCCGACGAAGTTGGCCGCGGTCATCGGCGTCTTCTCGAACTCGAGTTGGAGGACGATGAGGCCCTTGTTCGTCGCGACCTCGGCGTAGAGGCCGTTGGGATGCTTCGACTCTTGGCAGCCGCCGGCCCAGAAGATCGCGGCGGCCGTCAGGGCGGAGGCGAGGATTCCGCCGGTTGGGGAGTTTTTCATGATGTTGTCCCGGGAAGCGGGGATTATACCCGATTCGGCCATCGACCCCAAACCGCCGTCGCCGGATTGGATATTGACGGCCCAATCACGACCGCTCCGGGACGGAAGCGATCCCGTCGTGACGGGCAAAGAAATCAGGAAATCCCTTGGCCTTTAAGATCGTCTACAAGAAATCGGTTTTTCGCGACCTCAAGAAGATATCCAAAGTCGAAGCCGGACGAATTCTTGACCAAATCGAGGAAACTCTTCAAAAAAATCCCGAGTCATTCCCAATGCTCACGGGAAAATTCGCGGGATTCAGAAAATTTCGAGTCGGCGATAATCGGGTCGTATATATTTTGATGGGCGAGGACATAATTATTCTCCGGAACGGCCATCGGAAAGACGTTTACAAAAAAGAAACTTTATCGGGTTGACGGAATGATACTTTGAATGGTACAAATAAAAAGACGCTTGGAGGTTCTATCAATGGGTAAAATACCGAAGATCGTTCCGGTCACGGAACTACGGCAGGAGGCGGCGGCCGTTCTTCGCCGTGTCCGGGATTCAGGGGAGCCTGTCTTCATCACCCAAAGGGGCCGCGCAGCGGCCGTCGTCATGAGCGCGGAGGCGTTTGAGAATTCCGAGAACGAGCGGGAAATCCTCCGGCTTATCGCCCGGGGCGAAAAAGAAATTAAAGCCGGCAAAGGGCCTGACCTTCCGGCCGTGATGGCGAAAGGGGAAGCCCTCCTTAAAGAAAATCCCTCGTGAAAGTCCGGTTCACACCCTCCGCTGAAGCTGAATTTCTCTCCGCATTAGGCCATATCCAGAGAGACAACCCGAAGGCGGCGTTGGATTTGTTGACCCGGGCGAATGCCGTGTTGTCCCGCCTCGCGAGGTTTCCGGACTCGGGCCGCGCCATCCCCGAATTTCCCGAGCTTCCTCAGCGCGAAGTCATCATCCCCCCCTATCGGTTTTTTTATCGGATCAAGGGCAAGACGGTTTGGATTGTCGCCGTCCGGCACGGGGCGCAAGTGCCGGAACAGCCCTGAACCGCGACCGAGCGGTCAAGGCAGGCGGCGATTTCCTTCCAGGATTCGAAAGTTTGGCGCTCTTCCACCGCTCCTCCCTGAGGGAAAAACATAATAATGAAGCGAAAAAAAAGCGTCAATAGCCCCAAAAAGATGGGAGACACTTTTAAGTGTCCCCCATCCTCCATTATAATCCTGAAGACATGACCGACCGCCAGCCCCGCCTTTTCGAGAAAGACGCCGCGACCCCGATGATGGAGCAGTATTTCCGGGTCAAGAAGCAGCACCCCGACGCCATCCTCTTCTTCCGCCTGGGCGACTTCTACGAGATGTTCTTCGAGGACGCCAAGGTCGGCTCCCAGGTCCTCGAGATCGCCTTGACCTCGCGGCAGAAAGTCCCCATGTGCGGGGTTCCCTATCACGCCGCCAACGCCTACCTGGCCAAGATGCTCCGCCGCGGCTACAAGGTCGCCGTCTGCGAGCAGGTCGAGGATCCGCGGACGGCCAAGGGCGTCGTCAAGCGCGAGATCATCAAGGTCCTCACCCCGGGGACGGCCGTCGAACTCGATCCCGAGAACCAGAAGGAGAGCGTCGTCATCGCCTCGCTGGCCGTCGACGGCGACGGCTGGGGTCTGGCCTTGGCCGACCTCGTTTCGGGGGAGATCCGCATGACCCAGGGCGGAGCGGGGGAGGCCAAAGTCCTGGCCGACGAACTCTACAAGGCCGCGCCCAAGGAGATCGTCTTCCCGGCGGGCGACGCGGATAAGATCGCCGCCGTCCTCTCGAAAAGCGAGGTCGCAAGCTGCCTCCGGAGCCCCGTCGAGGATTGGGCCTTCGAGCCCGTCCGGGCCCGGCACGACCTCCAGGACCATTTCCGGGTCAAGACCCTGGCCGGATTCGGCGTCGAGGGAAAGCCCCTGGCCGTGGCCGCGGCCGGCGGCCTCCTCTTTTACTTGAAGCAGGTCCGCAAGGATTCCCTGGCCCTCATCCACCGGATGAGCTATCTCCAGCCGGGCGACCGCCTCGTCCTCGATCCTTCGACGATCCGCAACCTGGAGATCGTCCGCAACCTCCGCGACGGCCGGGTCGAAGGCTCGCTCCTCGGCGTCATCGATTGCACGGTCACGGCCATGGGCGGCCGCCTCCTCCGGAGCCGGCTTCTCGCCCCCCTTCTCGACGTCGAGAGAATCCGCCTCCGCCTCGACGCCGTCGGCGAGCTACGTGAGGATTCGATCGGGCGCCGCGAGATCCGGGAGGGCCTCAAGGGGATTCTCGACCTCGAGCGCCTGACGGGAAGGATTTCCCTGGCGGCGGCCCATCCCCGCGACCTTATCGCCCTCAAAAAG
>VGJF01000175.1 GCA_016867585.1 Candidatus Aminicenantota bacterium
TCCTTCCCGAAGCTTTCGCGTCCTCGCCGTTGCTCCACCGCGCTTTTTCGCCTGAAAAACTACGCCCCCCCACCCGTTCATAAACCAAGTTGCGGAATCTCTGGGCCTCGCCGGGAGGCATTGTCTCGAATCGGCCGATATGATATATAAATCCGTCATTTCTTATCATCCGCATCACACGAGGTGATTGATGTCGAATTATGGAATCATCCAGCGGATTGTCGACCGGCATGGGGGCGACCGCTCTCGGCTGGTCGACATCATCCGGGACATCCAGTCCGCCGAAAGCTGCGTCTCTCCCGAATCCGTCCGCCGCGTCGCCGACCTCATGGGCCTGCCCACGGTCGAGGTCGAAGGCGTGGCGACGTTCTATCACTTCTTCACCCCGACCCCGGCCGGCCGGTATGCCGTCTACCTCAACGACAACATCGTCTCGGCCTTCAAGGGGCGGGCGACCGTCGCCGAAGCCTTCGAGAAGGCGGCCGGCTGCGCTTTCGGAAAGACGACGCCCGACGGCCTCATCGGCCTTCACTCGACCTCCTGCATCGGGATGAACGACCAGGAGCCGGCGGCCATCATCAACGGCGTCGTCTTCCCCAAGCTCACTCCGGCCAGGGCCCGGGCCCTTGTCGGGGAAATGAAGGCCGGCCGATCCGTCGCGGGCCTGGTTAAAAAATTCCGGCCCGCGGTCCGCAACAACATCCGCCGGAAGGGCCCCGTCATCTTCGCCCCCCACGCCCCGGGCCGGGCCCTCCGGAAAGCCGTCGAGAAAACCCCCGAGGGCGTCATTTCCGAAGTCAAGAGGGCCAACCTCCTCGGCCGGGGCGGGGCCGGCTTCCCGACGGGCCTGAAGTGGGAATTCTGCCGCCGGGAGAAGAATCCGCCTCACTACCTCGTCGCCAACGCCGACGAGGGGGAGCCGGGCACGTTCAAGGACCGGGTCATCCTGACGGAGAGGCCGAAGCTCCTGTTCGAGGGGATGACGATCGCCGGCTACGCCATCGGGGCCGCCGAGGGCCTCCTCTACCTCCGGTCCGAGTACGCCTACCTTCTCCCCCGCCTCGAAAAAGCCCTGGCCGACCTTCGGGCCGCCCGGCTTCTCGGCAAGCGGATCGCCGGCCGGAAGGACTTCGACTTCGAGATCACCGTCAAATTGGGCGCCGGGGCCTACGTCTGCGGCGAGGAATCGGCCCTCCTCGAGTCGGCCGAGGGAAAACGGGGGGAACCGCGCGACCGGCCTCCTTTTCCCGTCCAGGTCGGCTACCTCGGCCGGCCGACCTCGGTCAACAACGTCGAAACCCTCTGCGCCGCGGCCCGGATCCTCGACAAGGGGGCGGAATGGTTCAAGGGGATGGGCACGCCCCGGTCGGCCGGGACGAAAGCCCTGAGCGTCTCCGGAGACTGCCGCCTCCCCGGCGTCTACGAAATCGAGTTCGGGACGACGGTCTGGCAGGTCCTCAAGATGGCCGGGGGGACGGAGGCCCAGGCCGTCCAGGTCGGAGGCCCCTCGGGGACCTGCATCTCCCGCGGCCAGTTCAACCGGACGATCAGCTTCGAGGACCTGGCCACCGGCGGCTCGGTCATCGTCATCGGCCCCCAGCGCGACCTCTTCGAGGTCGTTCACAACTTCATGGACTTCTTCATCGAGGAATCCTGCGGCTGGTGCGTCCCCTGCCGGGCCGGGAACGCGATCCTCAAGCGGAAGTTGGAGAAGGTCACGTCCGGGAAGGGGACCCCCCAAGACCTGTCCGACCTGGAATCCTGGGGCAAGATCATCAAGGCGGCCAGCCGATGCGGCCTCGGCCAGACCTCGCCCAATCCCATCCTGACGACCCTCCAGAATTTCCGGGAGCATTACGACATGCGCCTCCGCCAGGGCGCCGATTTCGTCTCCGAATTCGACCTGGCCGCGGCCGTCCGGCCGGCGGCCGGCCTCACCGGCCGGGTTTTGATCGTTTCCGAGGAGGGCGGCCATGAATAAGATCACCTTCACGATCGACGGCCAAGCCTGCACGGCCGAAGCCGGCCAGACCATCCTCGAAGCGGCCCGGGCCAACGGGATCTACATCCCCTCCCTCTGCTGGTTCGAGGGGATGAAGCCGGCCGGAAGCTGCCGGATCTGCACCGTCCGGGCCGGCGGCCGCTATATGGCCGCCTGCACCCAGCCCGTCTCCGAGCAGATGGTCATCGAGAACATGGCCCCGGACCTCGAGGACATGCGGAAAGCCCTCGTCGAGATGCTCTTCGTCGAGGGCAATCACATGTGCCCGACCTGCGAAAAGAGCGGGAACTGCGAGCTCCAGGCCCTGGCCTACCGCTACCAAATGCTCGTTCCCCGCTTTCCCTACGATTTCCCCGTCCGGCGGGTCGAGCCGGCCGGGCCGAAGATCCTCCTCGAGCACAACCGGTGCATCAAGTGCCTCCGCTGCGTCCGGGGCGTCAAGGCCAAGGACGGGCGCCGCGTCTTCGGCGCCCTCCGCCGCGGCGGGCGGAAAAAGATCGCCGTCGACCTCTCCCTGGCCGCGGCCCTCTCGGACCGGCGGGCCCGGGAGGCCATGGACCGCTGCCCGGTCGGCTCGATCCTCAAGAAGGAGGTCGGCTTCATCGTCCCCGTGGGGAAGCGCAAATACGACGCGACGCCGATCGGAAGCGACCTCCGGAAAGCGGAAGGCTGAGGAGGGCCCATGTCCAAACCCGTCATCGCCACGGCATCCCTGGCCGGCTGCTTCGGCTGCCACATGTCCATCCTCGACATCGACGAGCGCATCCTCGACCTCGTCGAGCTCGTCGAGTTCAACAAATCGCCCGTCGACGACATCAAGACGTTCACCAAGCCGGTCGACGTCGGAATCATCGAAGGCGGCTGCTCGAACAGCGAGAACGTCGAGGTCCTCCGGGCCTTCCGGAAGAACTGCAAAATCCTGATTTCGCTCGGCGAGTGCGCCATCATGGGCGGCCTCCCGGCCATGCGCAACGGCATCCCCGTCCGGGAGTGCCTCGAAGAGGCCTACCACCGCTGCCCGACGATCGACCCCTTCGACCCGAAGATCATTCCCGACGACCCCGACCTGCCGATCATCCTCGACCGGGTTTATCCCCTCCACGAGATCGTCAAGATCGACGCCTTCCTGCCGGGGTGCCCGCCCTCGGCCGACCTCATCTGGAAAGCCCTGACGTCTCTTCTCCAAGGTAAACCCCTCGTACTTCCCTATGCCTTGGTCAAATTCGATTGAGAGAGAAACCATGGCCCGCAAAATCACGATCGAACCCGTCACCCGCGTCGAAGGCCACGGCAAGGTCACGATCCATCTCGACGACGCCCACCGGGTCACCCAGAGCCGGTTCCACATCGTCGAATTCCGGGGCTTCGAGCGGTTCGTCCAGGGCCGCCCCTACTGGGAGGCGCCGGTGCTCGTCGAGCGTCTGTGCGGCATCTGCCCCGTCAGCCATCACCTCGCCGCGGCCAAGGCCGCGGACGTCATCGTCGGCCTCGGCCTCGAGGGCCTGTCCCCGACGGCCGAGAAGATGCGCCGGCTCATGCACTACGGCCAGATGTTCCAGTCCCACGCCCTCCATTTCTTCCATCTCTGCTCGCCCGACCTCCTCTTCGGGGCCGACGCCGACCCGGCCATCCGGAACGTCATCGGCGTCATCCTCCGCCACCGCGACCTCGCCGTCCGGGCCGTCCTTCTCCGCAAGTTCGGCCAGGAGGTCATCCTGGCCACGGCCGGGAAGAAAATCCACGGCACGGGGGCCATCCCGGGCGGGATCAACAAGAACCTCGGCCCCGAGGAGCGGGATGCCCTCCTCCGCGGCCCGGCCCCCTTCAACGCCGAGACGATGATCCAATGGGCCGCCGAGGCCGTCGAGTTCTTCAAGGACTTCCACAAGAAGAACCGGGCCCTCGTCGACGGCTTCGCCGCCTTCCCCTCCAACCATCTCAGCCTCGTCCGCAAGGACGGCGCCCTGGACTTCTACCACGGCGTCCTCCGGGCCGTTGACGCCGAGGGGAGGAAGGTCCTCGACGACGTCGATTACCAAACCTATCTCGACCACATCGGCGAAGAAGTCCGGTCCTGGAGCTACATGAAGTTCCCCTACCTCCGCCGGCTGGGCAAGGCCGACGGCTGGTACCGGGTCGGTCCGCTGGCCCGCCTGAACACCTGTGATTTCATCCCGACGCCCCTCGCCCAGAAGGAATTCGAGATCTTCAAGGACTTCACCAAGGGCCGGCCGAACAACATGTCCCTCCACACCCACTGGGCCCGGCTCATCGAGCTCCTCCACTCGGGGGAGGTCATCCGGGACCTCCTCCTCGACCCCGACCTCCAGGGGACCGAACTCGTCCGGAAGCGGAAGAAGCGCCGGGAGGGGATCGGCCTCGTCGAAGCCCCGCGGGGGACGCTTTTCCATCACTACCAAATCGACGGCCACGACCAGATCACGATGGCCAACCTCATCGTCTCGACGACGAACAACAACGAGCCGATGAACCGGGCCGTCGACTGGGTCGCCCGGAACGTCCTCGAAGGCCAGACCGAGATCACCGAGGGGATGCTCAACCGGGTCGAAATCGCCATCCGGGCCTACGACCCCTGCCTGAGCTGCGCGACCCACGCCCTGGGACAAATGCCCCTCGCGGTCGAGCTCTACGACGCCGGGGGGGCTCTTCTCGACCGCCGTTCGCGGTGAAGGTCCTCGTCGTCGGGGTCGGAAATCCGGGCCGGCGGGACGACGGCCTCGGCGGCGCCCTCGTCGATAGGATAAATGTTGAAAAGAAAGGGGGACAGGCACCCATTTCAAGAGAAATTGGAGCCTGTCCCCTATCTATTAAAGCGGAGTGGAAATGCCAGCTCAACATCGAGGACGCCCAGGCCGTCCAGGACGCCGACCTCGTCGTCTTCGCCGACGCGACGACGGAAGGCGAGGAGCCGGCGACGCTTGAGGAAATCGCCCCGGCCGCCCAAATCGCCGTCACGACCCATGCCATGGCCCCGGCCTCCGTCCTGGCCCTGGCCGAAGAGCTCTACGGGCGCGCGCCCAAGGCTTACCTCCTCGCGATCCGCGGCTACGACTTCGACATCGGCGAGACGCTGTCGCCCCAAGCCGCGGCCAACCTCGAATCCGCCCTTTCGCTCTTTTCCGAGTTTCTCTTGTCGCTGAAATAAACAGGCCAAGTCCCGGCATCCGAGAGCGGCCGGAGCGTGATGAGGGTTTGCCGCCCCGCAGACGTTCTTCGAGGCTCCCGTTTCGGGCGCCGGATTTTCAGAGACCATCAAAGCCGGCGGAGGAGCTACGAGCGGGTAAAGCGCGGGGAGTGTAAAGCCCAAGGCGCCGAGAAGGAGCGGTGAGGGGCGGACCTACAAACCCGATCTGGAGTGAAGGCCGCTCTTGGAATCCGGGACGGGGCCGTTCCCGGAGGCCGGGAAGTCGGCTATAATAGGGGCTTCGATGCCGAAAAAAGACATCCTCGTCCTCCAGGACCTGCTCCTTTCGAACGCCCAGGCCGCGGCCGCGATCCGGGCGGAGCTCGAAGGCCGGGGCATCCTGGCCGTCAACCTCATGAGCTCGCCCGGAGCCGGAAAAACGAGCCTCCTCGAGCGGATCGCCGAGCGGACGGCCGGCGGCCTGAAAATCGCGGTCATCGAGGGCGACATCGAGACCGAGCGCGACGCCGAACGCATCCGGGCCAAGGGCGTTCCGGCCTGGCAGATCACGACCGGCGGGGCCTGCCATCTCGAGGCCAAGATGGTCGGCCGCGTCCTCCCCTCGGTCCCCCCGGAGACCGAAATCTTGTTCATCGAAAACGTCGGCAACCTCGTCTGCCCGGCCGGCTACGACCTCGGCGAGCGCCTGCGGATCGTCCTCCTCTCCGCCCCCGAGGGCGACGACAAGCCCAAGAAATATCCCCAGGCCTTCGCCACCGCCCAGACCCTGGTCCTGACCAAGGCGGACCTTTTTCCCCACCTCCCCTTCGATCCCGCCAAGGCCAAGGCCGAGGCCCTCGAGCTCAATCCCAAGCTCGAGGTCTTCATCACCTCGGCCGTGACGGGCGAGGGCTTGGACGAGCTCGTCGCCCATCTCCGGCGGAAGAGAGAGGAGATCCTCGGCCGTGCATGAGCTTTCGGTCATCGCCTCCCTCTTCGACACCCTCCTCGCCCAGGCCAAGGCCCACAAGGCCCGGGCGATCACGATGGTCAAGCTCGAGGTCGGGGCCCTCTCGGGAGTCGTGCCCGAGCTCCTCGAATCGGCCTTCGAGATCTACAAGAAGGGGACGATCGCCGAAAAGGCCGACCTCGTCATCGACCGGCGCCCGTTCGAGGTCCGCTGCCGGGCCTGCCGGGCGGTCGAAACCCGAAGCGATTTCATCCTCGCCTGCCCGTCCTGCGGCTCGACCGACCTGGAGATCGTCCACGGGACCGAACTCGTCCTCCAGAAAATCGAGGCCGAGACCGAGTAGCTCCCGAAAAAATCGTTTTTTATGAGATTTCGCCGGTGAGGTAGGCGCGGGTGCGGGGATCGCGCGGATGGGCGAAAATCTCGGCCGCCGGACCGTGCTCGACAAGCTCGCCGAGGTAAAGAAACGCGAGATAGTCGGCGATCCGGCGCGCCTGGCGGAGGATATGGGTGACGACGACGACCGTGTAGTCCGCCTTGAGAACGGCCAGCCGCTGCTCGACGACCCGGCTCGATTGGGGATCGAGGGCCGAGGTCGGTTCGTCGCCCAGGATGATCTCGGGCCCGACGGCCAGGCCGCGGGCCAGGCAGAGCCGCTGCTGCTGCCCGACCGAAAGCCGCGAGGCCGGCTCGTTGAGGCGGTCCTTGACTTCCTCCCAGAGCCCGGCCGCCCGGAGCTCCCGTTCGACGATCTCCCGGAGCCTTTTCTTGTCCCGCAGGCCGTGGATCCGGGGGCCGTAGGCGATGTTGTCGAAAACCGACATCGGCAGGACCTGGGGCTTCTGGGAGGGAAGGCCCATCTTCTTCCGGATGCGGGTGACCTCGGTCCCGGGATCGTAAATGTCCTCCCCGTCGACGAGGATCGTGCCTTCGATTCGGGCCGCGTCCTCGGAATCGAGAAGGCGGTTCATGGCCC
>VGJF01000176.1 GCA_016867585.1 Candidatus Aminicenantota bacterium
GAACTACGCCGAGAGCGGTTTCGGCGAGGCCTCCATCGAAGCGTTCATCGAGGACATGCCGGCCGCCTTCGCCGCCGCCGACCTCGTCGTCGGCCGGGCCGGGGCCACGACCTGCGCCGAGCTGGCCGCGGCCCGCCGGGCGGCCATCCTCGTCCCCTTCGCCGGGGCGGCCGACGACCACCAGGCCGGCAACGCGGCCGAACTCGCCCGGGTCGGCGGGGCCGAGGTCATCCTCGAGTCCGAGTGGACGCCGAAGCTCTTCGCCCGGCGGATCCTCTATTACCTGGCCCGCCGGGAGCGCCTGACGGCCATGGAGGAGGGCCTGGCGGCGCTGCGGACCGAAGGCGCGGCCGCCCGGATCGCCGACCGGGCCCTGGCCATGATGAGAGGAGCGGATTAGGAGCGACGATGGTCAAAACGACATACCGCAAGCTCAAGCACATCCATCTCATCGGCATCGGCGGGACGGGGATGAACGGCATCGCCGAGGTCCTCCTCAACCTCGGCTACAAGGTCACGGGGTCCGACATCACCGAGAGCGAGGCGATCCGGCGGCTCCAGAATCTCCGGGCCCGGATCTCGATCGGGCACCGGGCCGAAAACGTCCGCGGGGCCGACGTCGTCGTCGTCTCCACGGCCGTCCGGGAGGAGAACGTCGAGGTCCGGGAGGCCCGGCGCCTCCAGGTTCCCGTCATCCCCAGGGCCGAGATGCTGGCCGAGCTCATGCGGATGAAGATGGGCATCGCCGTCGCCGGGTCGCACGGCAAAACGACGACGACCTCGATGATCGCCGCCGTCCTCGACCGGGCCGGGCTCGACCCGACGATCGTCGTCGGGGGCCGCCTGAACACCCTCGGGGCCAACGCCAAGCTCGGGGCCGGGGACTTCTTCGTCGCCGAGGCCGACGAGAGCGACCGCTCGTTCCTCCTCCTCTCGCCCTTCATCGCCGTCCTGACGAACATCGACGCCGAGCATCTCGACCACTACGCCGGCGTCGAGGAGATCAAGCAGGTCTTCGTCCGGTTCGCCAACAAGGTTCCCTTCTATTGCCCGATCATCCTCTGCCTCGACGACCCGAACCTCCAGAGCATCATCCCGAGCCTGGAGCGCCGTCTCATCACCTACGGTTTTTCGGCCCAGTCCGACATCACCGCCCGGGAGACGGCCTTCGACAAGTTCGCCGGCCGGGCGGCCCTCTTCGTCAAAGGCCGCCCCCTCGGGACCCTCAAGCTCAACGTCCCCGGCGAGCACATGATCGCCAACGCCATGGCCGCCGTGGCCGTGGGGCTCGACCTCGACATCCCCCCGGCCCTCATCCTCGAAGCCCTCGAAAGCTACGCCGGGACGGGCCGGAGGTTCGAGCTCAAGGCCGAGGTCCGGGACATCATGGTCATCGAGGACTACGGCCATCATCCGACCGAAATCAAGGCCACCCTGGACGCGGCCAAGCGCGGCTGGGACCGCCGGGTCGTGGCCGTCTTCCAGCCTCACCGCTACAGCCGGACGTTTCACCTCCTCGACCAGTTCGCGACCTCCTTCAACCAGGCCGACGTCCTCGTCCTGACCGAGATCTATCCCGCCTCCGAGGAGCCCATTCCGGGCGTCTCGGGCGAGCGCCTGTTCGAGGAAGTCCGCAATTTCGGACACAAAAACGTCCACTTCGAGCCGGATTTCATGAAGATCCCGGAGGTCCTCGGATCGCTGATCCGGCCGGGCGACATCGTCCTCGTCCTCGGGGCGGGCAACATCAACAAGATCGTCCCCGGCCTCGTCGCCGCCCTGGAGAAGCAAGGTTGAGCGGACCTTATCGGCGGGGAGCGGGAGACGGCCGGGTCAGGAAGCCGGTCTCGAAGTCCCGGCTGAGCCTTCCCCTCGCCGCCCTCGGCCTCGCCGCGGCCGGGCTCCTCTTCTTCGGCCTCCACGAGCTCTACGGCTTTCTCCTGACCTGGGACGAGCTGACGATCGGGGCGGTCGAGGTCTCGTGCCCCGACCCGGCCGTGGCCGTCCTGGCCGAGGAAATCGCCGGGGGGAGGGCCTGGGGCAACATCCTCCTCCTCGACGTCGACCGGGTGGCCGCCGAGCTGTCGGCTTCGCCCCGGGTCGCCGCCGCCCGGGTCCGGAAGGTCTTTCCGGCCACCCTGAGGATCGAGGTCGTGCCGCGCCGGCCGGCGGCCGTCCTCGAGGGGGCCGAGCCGGAGCTCATCGCCCGGGACGGCGTCGTCCTCGGGCCGGCCGATTCGGCCGACGCCGGCCGCCTCCCGGTCCTCAAGGACGAAGGCGGATTCGCCCAGGACCGTCGCGCCAAACTCGATCTCGCCTGGGCTTGTCTCGACGACCTCGGGCCGAACTTGGCCGAGAGCGTCGAATGCCTGGACCTTTCGGAGACGGAAAACCTGGTCCTCGTCCTCCGCGGCGACCCGACCCGGCTCAAGCTGGGGAACGACCTCTATCGCCCCCGCCTCCGGGAGTGGCTCGCCGTCCGGGAAGACCGGAGGCGCGAATTCGGGCCGATGGAATACGTCGACCTGCGCTTCGCCGGCCGGACGATCTTCAAGCCCGCCCGGGCCGCCTCCCCGCCCCCGGCGGCCGTCCCCGGCCTGCCGGCCGAGGCCGTTTCAGGGGAGGCCGGTCCGCGGAATCATCAGGAGGCCAGCCATGGCTAAGACGGGATACGTCGTCGCCGTCGACATCGGGACCCGGAAGGTCCAGGCTCTCATCGGGGAGCTGAGCGAGGAGCGCAAGATCGAGGTCATCGGGGTCGGCCTGGCCGAGTCCAAAGGCCTCCGCAAGGGGGTCGTCGTCAACCTCGAGGCGACCACGGAAGCCCTCAAGAAGGCCCGCCAGGAGGCCGAGCTCATGGCCGGGGTGACCATCGGCTCGGCCTTCCTCGGGATTTCCGGGGCCCACATCAAGAGCTTCAACAGCCGCGGGGTCATCGCCGTCTCGGGCCGCAACCGGGAAATCACCCAGGACGACATCCGCCGGGTCGTCGAGCAGTCGAAGGCCGTCTCGATCCCCCCCGACCGGGAGATCATCCACGTCATCCCCCAGGAGTTCGTCGTCGACGACCAGGACGGGATCCGCGACCCCCTCGGGATGAACGGGATCAAGCTCGAAGTCCACGTCCACATCGTCACCGGGGCGGTGACCCTCGTCCAGAACCTCCGGACGTGCGTCGAGCGGGCCGGGATCGAGATCGAGGAGGTCGTCCTCAATCAGATCGCCGACAGCCTGGCCGTCCTGACCCACGACGAGAAGGAGCTCGGCGCGGGCCTCATCGACATCGGCGCCGGGACGACCGAAGTCGCCATCTTCGAGCGGGGCAGCCTCTGGTACACGTCGATCATCCCCCTCGGCGGCGACAACTTCACCAACGACATCGCCGTCGGCCTGCGGACGGCCATCCCCGACGCGGAAAAAATCAAGAAGAAATTCGGCTGCGTCGTCAGTGCCCCGGGGGAGGATCAGGAGACGATCGAGGTCCCCTCGGTCGGCAAGGGCCGCAAGCCCCGAGTCCTGTCCCGGCAGCTGCTGGCCGAGATCATCCAGCCGCGGGCCGAGGAGATCTTCCGGCTCGTCGACAACGACATCAAGCGCATGGGCTACGAGAAATCGCTGAACTCAGGGATCGTCCTGACCGGAGGGACGGCCCTTCTCGAGGGGCTCGAGGACGTCGCCGAGGAGATATTCGACCTCCCCGTCCGCCGGGGCGATCCCTCGGGCGTGGGCGGCCTGGCCGACCGGGTCGGGACGCCCGACAACGCCACGGCCACCGGCCTTCTCCTCTACGGAAAGGCCCGGCTGGCCAAAGGCGGCCGAACCAAGGAGCGGAAAAGCCGGTTCTGGTCCCGGCTCAAGGACTTTTTCAAGGAAGAATAGGAGGAGCGCATGGGCAGCGAAACGGACCGCCGCTTGAAATTCTGTCTCGTCGAGGAAGCCGTCGAGGCCAAGATCCGGGTCATCGGGATCGGGGGGGGCGGAGGAAACGCCCTCAACCGGATGATCGAGGCCGGGATCGACGGGGTCGATTTCATCGCCGTCAACACCGACGTCCAGGCCCTTAACGCCAACCGGGCGGCGACGAAAATCCAGATCGGCAACCAGCTGACCAAGGGCCTGGGGTCGGGCGGCCGGCCCGAGGTCGGGAAAGCCGCGGCCATGGAGGACACCGAGAAACTCATCGAGCTCCTCGAGGGCTCGGACATGGTCTTCCTGACCGCCGGCCTGGGAGGAGGGACGGGGACGGGGGCGACCCCGATCATCGCCAACCTGGCCTCCGAGCTCGACGTCCTCTGCGTCGCCATCTGCACCCTCCCCTTCGGCTTCGAAGGCTACAAGCGGGCCAAACAGGCCGAGGAAGGCCTGGACGACCTGCGGGGCGCCGTGGACACGGTCATCGCCATCCCCAACGAGCGCCTCCTCCAGACCGTCGGCCTGGAGACCCCGATGGAGGACGCCTTCAAGCTGGCCGACGACGTCCTCCGCCAGGCCGTCCAGGGGATCTCGGACCTCATCACCAAGCACGGCCTCATCAACCTCGACTTCGCCGACGTCAAATCGATCATGAAAGGGATGGGGATGGCCTTCATGGGCACGGGCACGGCCTCGGGCGAAAACCGGACCCTCGAAGCGGCCCAAAAGGCCGTTTCGAGCCCGCTCCTCATCGACACCTCGATCCAGGGGGCCAAGGGCATTCTCATCAACATCACCGGGGGCAAGGACCTGACCCTTCACGAAGTCTCCAACGCCGCCCAACTCATCCACGAGAAAGCCCATCCCGAGGCGAACATCATCTTCGGGATGGTCGTCGACCCGAATCAGAAGGACCTCGTCAAGGTCACGGTCATCGCCACGGGCTTCGAGGCCGGCGAGGACGGGCTCGAGGCCGATGTGTTCGCCGCCTCGGCCCGGAAGTTCAAGAAAACCCCGGCCCCGTTCCCCGTCCGGCGGATCACTCCGCCGTACCCCTTCACCCCCCGAGGCGTCGAGCGCCCCGACCCGCCGGCCGCCGAGCGGCCGCAAAGCCGCCCCCCGACCTGGAGCCTGACCTCCGGCGAGGAAGAGTACTCCCGCTACGAGCCGCCGGCCTTCATCAGGACGAAGCACTCCCAGCTCCGCAAGAACCCCTCATGATCAAGGCCGACTGCGTCGTCGCGGCCTGCCGCGAGCTCCTGACCTGCGGCGGCCCCGTCCCCAAGCGCGGGCCGGCCCTCGGCGAGGTCGGCCTGGTCGAGAACGCCTGGGTCGCCGCCCGGGGAGGCCGGGTCGTCTTCGTCGGGACCGAGGCCGGATTCAAGCGGTCGGTCGAGGTCGAAGACGGCGCCGTCCGGGTCGACGCCGGGGGGCTCGTCGGCCTTCCCGGGTTCGTCGACTCCCACAACCATCTCCCCTTCGCCGGAACCCGGGAGCGGGAGTTCTCCCTCCGCCTCCGGGGTTGGACGTATCAGCGGCTCGCGGCCGAGGGGATGGGGATCCGGTCGACGGTCCGGGAGACCCGCCGGATCGGCCGCCAGGAGCTCGCGGCCCTCTGCCTCCGCCGCCTCGACGAAATGCTCCTGACCGGGACGACGACGACCGAGGCGAAAAGCGGCTACGGACTGAACCTGGACGACGAGGTCAAACAGCTCGAGGCCGTCCGGGAGGCGGCCGCCCGCCACCCGATGACCGTCGTCCCGACCTTCATGGGCGCCCACGAGGTCCCCGACGAATTCCGCGAGAGGAAGGAGGACTATCTTGACCTTCTTGTTCACACGGTCATTCCCGCGGTCCGCGATCAAGGCCTGGCCCGGTTCTTCGACGTCTTCTGCGAAGAGGGCGTGTTTTCTCTGGAAGAGACAGAAAGGCTGGTGGCGGCGGCCCGGGCGGCCGGATTCGGGGTCAAGATCCACGCCGACGAGTTCATCCCCCTCGGGGGGGCGGAGCTGGCGGCCCGGGTCGGAGCGGTCTCGGCCGATCATTTGATCGCCTCGACCGAGGCCGGCATCCGGGCCCTGGCCGCGAGCGACACGGTCGCCGCCCTCCTGCCGAACGTCCCGTTTTTCCTGATGCAGGACAAGAAGCCCCCGGCCCGGCGCCTGATCGAGGCCGGGGCGGCGGTCGCCCTGGCCACGGATTTCAACCCCGGGAGCTCGATGACGTCGAACATGCAGTTCGTCGTCCAGCTCGGCGTCTTCCTCCTCCGGATGGGGATCGAGGAGGCCGTCAACGCGGCCACGGCCAACGCCGCCTTCGCCCTGAGGCTTCAGGACGAAGTCGGGTCGGTCGAGCCCGGAAAACGTATGGACCTCGTCCTCTACGATATCCCGAGCTACCCTTTTCTCGTCTACCGCCTGGGCGCCAACCCCGTGCGCCACGTCATCAAGAACGGGGCGGCCGTCGTTCGCGACGGCCGGCTCGCCCGCCCTTCCCTCTAGCCCCCAGTCCCGTTTTTTCCCATGGCCGCCCCTTATCCGGGGCGGCCTCTAACCCTCCGCCAGAAGCTTCGACGCGCCGGAGGCGGGGTCGAACGCGCGGCGGAGTTCGCCCGGGAACGGCCTGAGGACGATTTCGCACGTCGCCGAGGTTTCGGCCTCCTTGAGGTGGCCGGCCCAAGCCCGGAAATCGCGGCCGCCCAGGGTGATGTGGGCGTGGACGAACGGTTTCCCTTCGAGGACGCCGACGTTGCCGACGAGAGCCGTGATCTCGTAATCGCCCTTGAGCTTCTTCCAGTGATAAACCTTCTTTTCCCCGTCGAAGAAACCGAGCTCGGCCCCCCGGCATGTCCCTATCCCGTTGAAAGACCCGGCCCGGATTTTTCTTTTCCCGCAAAACGCCGTCAGCGCCGCGACGATCCTCTCCCCTCTCTCCAGGCGAAGGACATATCGGTTCTCCATCTTCCGGTATCGCATGGATATCTATCCCCTCCCCATTATCGAGGCCGTAGACAAGTTGAAAACGTTATGACCTCAAGAGGTCTTGGAACGCCGCTTCCAGAGGAAATAAAAGGGCAGGCCGAGGACGATGATCCCCAGGCCGACGAGGCTGTTCCTCAGCTGGCTGATGAGGGCGCTTGCGGCGATGAAGAGCGCCGCCAGGATGAAAACGACCGGC
>VGJF01000177.1 GCA_016867585.1 Candidatus Aminicenantota bacterium
TTTTCGAATGCGAAAATGCTCGACACTGCGCTCGGGCCAAAAATAGCCCGCCTTCAGACGAAAATCAATCCCCCTTCTTTTTTACTTGCGGAATCTCTGGGCGAGGCCCGGCCCGGGGCCGGGAGGGGCCCCTCTTGCCTTTCGACTTGAAATTAATGTAATATTCAGAATAATAGAAGGCGGACCGCTTGAAAGGAGGAGTCATGAAAAAGATCGGACGGATCGCCCTGGGGATGCTGCTGGTATCGATGGCCTTCCAGGGGTGCAAATCGCACCCGGAAAAGGGCCTGCTGGACCGCTATTTCAACGCCATCTCCCTCAATGACGTGACGACGATGTCGACGATGGCCGTCGACCCGATCAGAATCGACTTCTCGAGCTGGAAGATCGTCTCCGTCAGCGAGGAAAAAATCGTCCCGGCGACTCTGCCGGATCTGAACGCGACCGAGCTCGACCTCAAGAAGCAGCTCGAACAGCATGTCGGCCCGACCCTCGACGCCAAGGACGCCCTGGACGTCGCCAAGGACGAGTACACGGGCGCCCGGTCGGCGGCCGCCCGGGCGGCGGCGAAGGCGAAGATGGACGCCGCCCAAACGAAGTACGACGAGGAGTACAAGCTCCATCAGGACCTCCAGCGGAGATACAACGAAACGAAAGCCGCCGCCTCCAAGGAGGAGGAGATCACGAACTTCTCCCTGGGAGCGGGCCAACTGCCGAACATCCGCGACCTGAAAGGCAACATCCACTCGAAGGTCCTCGAGGTCGAGGTCATCCAGAAAGACGGACAGGCGAAAAAGTACCAGATCATGATGATGATGTACCGCCTCAAGGACGAAGTCACCAGCGTCTCCCATAACGGCCGCTGGGTCATCACGAGATTCGAGACGCTTTAAGCGGCGTCCCTTCGCCGGCTTTCCATCCCCCCGCCCCGAATGGGAGGGGGGGATTTCTGTTTTTCTCCGCTGGTCGGTTCCGGCCGGGCCCGGCGGATTGACTCCTTCGTCCCATTCGGCTATAAATAAGGGCCTGTTTCGGGGGCCGTTAGCTCAGTGGTAGAGCACCGGCCTTTTAAGCCGGGTGTCGCTGGTTCGAGCCCAGCACGGCTCATATTGCGCCCCTGTCGTCTAGAGGCCTAGGACACCGCCCTTTCAAGGCAGCAACACGGGTTCGAATCCCGTCGGGGGCGCGGCCTCATTCCGACCGGCTTTCCTCTTTCGGGGCCTCCCTCCGCCGGGCTTTCTTCCACAAGGCGTAGACGACGACGGCCGGAATTTCATAGACGGCCAGGATGAGGGGCGAGAGGATGAACCAGTAAACGTTCATGTCCCGGGCGAAGAGCCAGATGAAGCCGGCGATGCCGGCCAGGGCCAGAAGAGCGGCCGATGACCGCCAGAGGAAAGACACGAGGGGATTCATGGCCGCGCTCGAAGGGGGGGGCTTTTCGGGACGCGCCGGAGGTGTCATCGCCGAGCAATATACCAGAAAAAAAGCCCCCCTGGGAAACAGGGGGGATTCGTCGGCGGCGAAGATGGCCGAGGCCGCCTCCATATCTTCTTATTGATATTTACCCCCCTACCCCCCTGGGAAACAGGGGGGATTCGTCGGCGGCCTCGGAAAGGATGGGCGGTACAGGAATTGAACCTGTGACCACCGGTGTGTAAGACCGGGACTCTGCCGCTGAGCTAACCGCCCGTCGGGCGGACTCGATTATACCGCAACTCGCGTTTGACATAAACGCAAGCCCATGTTAATGTTAAGGGCCAATTTTTTTGAAACGCCATCTCCGGAATCGAGGAAGATGCCCATGTTCGCTGTCATCAGAACCGGCGGAAAGCAGTATGTCGTCAAGGAAGGCGACGTCATCGACGTCGAAAAGCTCGGGGCCGAGGCGGGAGGCAAGATCCTGTTCGAGGAAGTTCTTCTCCTCGACGACGGCGGTCAAACGGCGATCGGAACGCCGCTCGTCGAGGGCGCCGTCGCCCAGGCCGAGGTCGTCGAGACGTTCAAGGACGACAAGATCCTCGTCTTCAAGAAAAAGCGCCGGAAGCAATTCCGGCGGACGCGGGGCCACCGCCAGCTCCTGACCAAGGTCAAAATCGTGAAGATCTATCCGGACCGGACCGCCGTCCCGGCCGAGGTTCCGGCCTCCGAAAAAGAAGTTCCGGCCGCCGGGGAAAAAGCCGTCCCGGCCCCGAAAGCCGCCCCCCAGGCCAAGGCTCCGGCGAAAAAGCCGGCGGCGAAAGCCCCGGCCGAGCCGAAGGCCGGAAAGGCCAAGGCCGAAGCGCCCAAGCCGGCCAAAACCAAGGCGAAGCCCGCGGCCAAAGCCAAGGCGGCCAAGCCGAAAGCGAAGAAGTAAAGGAGTCCTTCCATGGCAGGCAAACGGGCGAGCGGAAGCGGACGAAACGGGCGCGACAGCGCCTCCAAGAGACTCGGGGTCAAGAAATTCGGCGGCGAAAACGTCAAGGCCGGGGCGATCCTCGTCCGGCAGCGGGGAACGCCCTTCAAGCCGGGGGCGAATGTCGGCCGCGGCCAGGACGACACCCTGTACGCCAGGACGTCCGGCGTCGTCAAATTCGAATCCAAGGGGTCGCGAGGGACGCTTGTCTCGGTCTTTCCGGCCTGAAGTCTAGCCGTCCGGGTCGTGTCCGGCGGCGGACGATGACTTAATCCCATGTTCGTCGATCAGGTGAAGATTTTCGTCCAGGCCGGGCGGGGGGGGAACGGCTGCGTCAGCTTCCGACGCGAAGCCGGCGTCCCCCGGGGAGGGCCGGATGGAGGGCGCGGAGGAAACGGGGGGAGCGTCATCCTTGTCTCGGAGGCGGGCCTGACCTCGCTGTCCTATTTCCGCTTCCATCCCCTGAACCGGGCCAAGGCGGGCGCTCCGGGCGAGGGCGGACGCCGCCAGGGGAAGCGCGGGGCCGATCTCGTTCTCCGGATTCCCGTCGGGACGATCGTCAAGGATATCGAGGCCGGCGAGCTTCTCCGCGACTTCCTGAAGCCGGGCGAGCGGTTCGTCGCCGCCCGGGGGGGGAAAGGCGGCCGGGGCAACGCCTCGTTCGCCACCTCGACCCACCAGGCCCCGCGGGAGCACGAGCCCGGCCGCCCGGGAGAGGAACGGGATCTCCTCCTCGAGCTCAAGATGATCGCCGACGCGGGTCTCATCGGTTTTCCCAACGCCGGCAAATCGACCCTCATTTCGAAAATTTCGGCCGCCCGGCCGGTCATCGCCGACTATCCCTTCACGACCCTCGTCCCGAACCTCGGCGTCGTCGACGCCGGCCCGGACCGGAGCTTCATCGTCGCCGACATCCCCGGTCTGATCGAGGGGGCCCATCGCGGCCAAGGGCTGGGGACCCGGTTTCTCAAGCACATCGAACGGACGAAAGTCCTCGTCCATGTCCTCGACCTCTCTCCGTTCACCGGGCGCGACCCGGTCCGGGACTTCGAGATCGTCATGGCCGAGCTCGAGGCTTTCCAGCCCGGCCTGGCCCGAAGGCCCCAGATCCTGGCCGCCAACAAGGCCGACCTTCTCGGCGAAGGGGACGCTGAGCGGCTCAAGGCGGTCCGGAATCTCGCCCGGCGGAAGAAGCTCCGCCTGTTCGTCGTCTCGGCCCTCCGGAACGAGGGAATTCGCCGGCTCGTCTCGGCCATGGCCGCGATGATCGGGCGTTTCCGGGCGGACGCCCCGGCGAAGGAGGAAGGCCGGTGAGGGAGAGGTCCGGTCGGGCCCCGAGGGTCGGCCTGTTCGGGGGGACCTTCGACCCCGTCCACAAGGGCCATCTTCGGGCGGCCTCGGCCGCCGTCGGCCGGTTCGGCTTGGAAAGGATGCATTTTATCCCTTCGGCGATCCCCCCCCACAAGAGGGCGACGGACATGGCTTCGGCCGAGGACCGGATGGCCATGGTCGAACTCGCCGTCCGCGGCCGGCGGCGGTTCGTCCCGAGCCCGATCGAAGTCAGGGCCGGAGCGACGTCCTATTCGGTCGTGACCCTGGACGAGTTCCGGCGGGAGGCGCCCGGGGCCCGTCATTTCTTCCTCCTCGGCGTCGACGCGTTTTGCGAGATCGAAACTTGGCGGGAATGGCGCCGCCTTCTCGACCTCTGCCGGCTCATCGTCGTCGCCCGGCCGGGCGCGCCGCTGGCCGCGGCCCGACGGGCCGTCGAGCCCTCCCTCCGGAGCGCGTTCGCCGAGGTCGGGCCGTCCGTGCGTCTCGGCGAGGCCTTCCTCGAAGCCCACCGGATTTTCCTTTTTCCGATCGATGCCCTCCCGGTCTCATCGACCGAAATCCGCCGGAGAGTCCGGGACGGCCTCCCGATCCGGGGGCTTGTCCCCCCGGCCGTGGAATGCTATATACATCGGGAGAATCTCTATCGTCGTCCATCGAGCGGCAAGGAGTCGTAATGGCTTTCACCAAGCGCCATCTTCCCGCGGCCGTCCGGACCGCCCTCCGGGCCGCCCAGTCCAAGAAAGCCGAAGACATCGTTGTTCTCGACCTGCGCGGGGCGGCGGCCTTCACGGATTTCTTTCTCATCATGCACGGCCAGTCGAACCGGCAGAACGCCGCCCTGCGGGAGGCCATTGAGGCCGGGCTCAAGGCTGGCGGCCTGCGCCCCCTCGGGGTCGAGGGGGCGGGCCACGGAGAATGGATCCTTCTCGACTACGGATCGTTCATCGTTCACATTTTTTCCCGGCCCGCCCGGCTTTACTACGCCCTCGAGAAGCTTTGGGGAGACGCCCCGAGACTCGCCGGCTGATGCGCCTGACGGTCTACTGGCCCGGCCGGACCAAAAACGCCGCCCTCCGGGAGCTCGAGGAGCACTATCTCCGCCGCATCCGGCCCCTCGCTTCCTGCGAAGTCGTCGTCACCGGGACGTCCCGGGGCCTCGGGGAGAGGGCCGCCGAGAAAATTCTGGAGATCGAGGCCCGGGGTCTTGAAATACGGCTGAAAGATGATTATATTGTCTGCCTCTTTGACGGAGGGCGAGAGATGACATCCGCCGAATTCGCGCGATTTTTAGGCGAACGCGAGGCGTCTGGAGGACGCGGGACGGCGTTCGTCGTCGGCGGGTTCCTGGGCCTGGCCGGAAGGATCCTCGACCGGGCCGACCTCAAGCTATCCCTCTCCCGGATGACCATGTCTCATGAGTTGTGCCGGGTCGTCCTTCTCGAACAAATCTTCCGGAGCCTGTCGCTCATGAAAGGACATTCCTATGCCAAGTAAAGGGGGATCGCTGGCCAAAAAGGAAATTGAGGAGTTCCGGAAAAGGCTGCTTGTCCGGAGGAGCGAAATCGGCCAGAAGCTCAACGAGTTCCGGAACGAGAGCAAGGACCTGGGAAACGGCGTCGCCCAGGATCTGGCGGACAAGGCCGAGAGCTCCTACACCAAGGAGTTTCTGTTGAGCTTGTCCGACGCCGAGCAGCGGGAGCTCTTCCAGATCGACGCGGCCTTGAAGAGAATCGCCAAGGGCGACTTCGGCATCTGCCAGACCTGCCAGAAAGACATCCATCGGAAGAGGCTGAACGCCCTGCCCTGGACGTCTTTGTGCATCGAGTGCCAGGAGAAAGCCGAGACCGAAGCGGGCTGATCCCGGGCCCGTCCATGCTCGCCCGGCTTCTCCGTCTGGCGGACGTCGCGTTTTTCCCCTCGTTCTGCCGAAGCTGCGGGCTGCTCCTTGAGCGTCCCGGGGAGCGCCTCCTTTGCCGGGACTGCCTCGGCCGGATCGTCCCCCATCGGGCTCCCCGCTGCCCGGTCTGCGGCCGGTTTTTCGAGGGCGAAGGGGGCGGGCATCCCTGCGGCGCCTGCCTCGGCCATCCCCCGCCGTTTTCCCTCCACCGGAGCGCCGGCCGCTACGGGGCCGTCCTCAAGGACGCCATCCTTCTCCTCAAGTACCGCGGCGGCCGTCCTCTGGCCCGGGATCTGGCCGCTTTTGCCTGGGAGGCCCTTCGGCGGGAAGACGGCTTGTGGGAGAAGGCCGAAGTCCTCGTTCCCGTGCCGCTCCATCGCCGCCGGCTCCGGGAGCGGGGCTTCAATCAGTCGGCCCTCCTCGCCCGAGCGATCGGCCGGGCGGCCGGCATCCCGGTCGAGACGCGGGCCCTGAAAAAGGTCCGCCCGACGCCGGCGCAGACCTCTCTCGAACACGGCCAGAGACGGACAAACGTCCGGGGCGCGTTCGCCGTCGCCCGGCCCGAGAGAGTCCGCGGCCGGGTCGTCGTTGTCATCGACGACGTCTTCACGACGGGAGCGACGCTCCGGGAGTGCGCGGCCGAACTCCGAAAGGCCGGGGCCGGCGAGGTGAGGGCCGCGACCGTCGCTCAGGCATAAAAAAAGAGGGACGGCCGCAAGGCCGTCCCTCTATCCAAAAGGAGGGGGAGGGATGCTTATTTCTTGACTTTTTCCGCCGGCTTGAGGATTTTGACCGTCCGGGGCTTGAGCTCCTGGCGCTTCGGCATGACGATCCTCAGGACGCCGTTCTCGTGCTCGGCCTGGATCCTTTCGGAGTCGACCGAGTTGGGGATGGTGAAGGCCCGGTAGAAGGAGCCGTAAGAGCGCTCGATCCGGTGGTAGTTCTCTTCCTTGGTCTCCTTTTCGAGCCGTCTCTCTCCCTTCAGGGTCAAGGTGTTGTCCTCGACCTTGATCTCCACGTCTTTCTCCTGAAGGCCGGGGATTTCGGCCGAAAGGACGAGGTCGTTCTCGGTCTCGTAGATGTCTACGGCCGGGGCCCAGGTCGAGGCGGTTATCTCCTTGTCGTCGGTCCGACCGGAAAACACATCCTCGAACATCCGGTTCATTCTCTCCCTAAGGGTGACCATGTCCCTGAAGGGATCCCATCTGATAATAGCCATTTTTTACCTCCTGAGATTAGTTGTCGGATATAATATAATATATGGTGCGTCCTGAAGCGATGATCAAGGAGGCCGGAGCTTGGCGGAATTGAGAGTCGCGGGCTCCATCGATCCAGCGGGTGAAAGTCCCGTCCGGGAAAGCGCCGGAGCGCCCGGTAGCAGGCCAC
>VGJF01000178.1 GCA_016867585.1 Candidatus Aminicenantota bacterium
GGTCGTCGGCGAAGTTCTCCCGGTAAGGCGACGGCGGGCTGTAGGGCAGGTGGGGGTCGAAGAAATGGACCCAAGCGAAAAAGCGGTCGTCGCCGATCCGTCCCAGCCAGTCGGCGAACCTCTCCAGGACCTGTTCGGCCTTCCGCTCGGCGTTGAGGGCTTTGAACGGCGCCCCCTCCTGGAAATGGTCGTCGTAGACATCGAAGCCCTGGTCCAGGCCGAAGCGCGAGTCGACGCTGAAGGAGGCGACGAACGCTCCCGTCGCCGCCCCCCTGTCGCGGAGAATCTCGGCCAGGGTCAGCTTGTCGTAGGAGAGGACGTAGCTGCCGTTGTTGCGGACGCCGTGGGCCAGGGGGGTCAGGCCGGTCAGGATCGAGGCATGGGAAGGCAGGGTCAGGGGGACGGGGGCGTAGGCGTTGGCGAACCGGACGCCGTTGCGGGCCAGGGCGTCCAGGTTGGGCGTCCGGGCTTGGGCGTAGCCGTAGCAGCCGATCCGGTCGGCCCGGGTCGTGTCCAGAGTGACGAGGAGAACGTTCAGGCTTGCGTCCCGCTGGACAAGGATGGGTTTCGGCTTGAGGACGGCGACATAGAGGACGACCGCCCCCGCCGCCGCTCCGAGGGCCGCGGCGGCCAAAATCCCGGCCCGGCGGGATCCTGATTTTCCGGCCTTCGGCCCGTCAGCCCGATCCCCTTTCCCGGGCGCGGCCGCCGAAGCCGCTTTGCGATGCCGCGACCTTTTCTTCTTCGCCATCCGCTAGGGGGTCACTTCCGGATCGCGTTGAGGATGTTCTTGGCCAGGGCGGCCCGCTCGCCTTCCGGCTCGAGGGTCAGGAATTTCTCGAACTGGGCGATGGCGCTGCCGTTGTCCGCCTTGTTGAGATAGACGTAGCCGAGCTTGAGGTAGGGGTCGGGCCAGTCGGGCTTGATCTGCCGGGCGAGGTCGAAGTACTTGAGGGCCTCGTCGAGCTGCTGGTTCGAGAAGAAGATTTCGCCGACGTTGTAAGCCAGGACCTCGTCCTTGGGCGAGCTCTCGATCGATTGCTTGAAGTATTCCTGGGCCTCGGCGAGCTTGTTCTGCTTGACGTAGATGTTGCCGATCCCGGCCTGGGCCTTGGCCGCCATCTCCCGGCCGAGGACCTTGTCGGCCTCGGCCAGCCCGATGATCTTGTTGTAGATCTCCATGGCCTTGTCGAACTCGCCCTTCTCCCGGTGGCAATCGGCGATGTTGAGCTCGACCTGGTAGGCCTGGGGATTCTTCTCGATGAATTGCCGGTACTGGACGATGGCTTCGTCGAAGTTGCCCTCGCGGTAGAGCTGATTGCCTTTTTCGAGGAACGCGAACGAGGCCTCGTCCTGGATGATCCCCCCGCCCGGCCGCTCGGCCTTCTTCAGCCGGATCGTGACCTTGGGGTTGACCTGAAGCTGGCTGACATAGAGGGTTTGGGTCATCGGGTCGTATCCCGAAAGGAAGGCCGTCATGTGCCAGTTCCCGGTGCCGAGGCCGAGGAAGGACCATTCGCCCTTCTTGTTGGTCGCGCTCTCGAACTTCAGGTTCTCGTTCTGGGAGAAGACGATCTGGATCTTGACCCCTTCGATGGGCTTGTCCTCGAGGTCGAGGACGACCCCGCCGATCCGGCCGACCCCCCGGCCGGCTTGGGCCAGGGCCGTTCCGGCGGCGAACGAGGCGATGAGGACGGCGACCATCGCGGCGCGAGCGGCGTGTTTGATCATTTTCGGCCTCCCACGAACCATAAAGCAATTTCCATGCCAAATATCGAGCTTGAATCCCCGTCTTTTAGGGGGAAAATCCGCTTCCTATTCTACCACTTCGGCCGCCCTTGGCAAGAAATTTTACGGCCTGAACGAGAGCTTGACTTTCTTGTGAACCCGGGACCGGTCCGCTTCGTTGGTCAAGGTCAGGGCGATCCAATATTCCCCGGGCCCGATGTCCAGGGGGATTTCGGCCGTGAACTCCGTCTTGATGACCCGCTCGAGCTCGGCTTCGCTGAGCTCGAGACGAATGTCCTTGCGGAAGGCGGCCGCCTTTTTCCCGGCCGGGTCCGTGACCTCGAAGTCCGCCCGAAGGGTTGTCCGGAGCGATTCCCCTTGCGAGGTGAACCAGATTTTTCGGTAGGGGACGACCAGCCGGGCGACGGCCCCCTCGCTCCGGTCTTCCACCGTGAAATCGACCTCCAGGGCTCCCTTCTCCGGGGCCACCCAGGGCTTGAGGCGCATCTGGGCGGACATGATCGCCGCCAGCTGGGCGGCGCTCGACGGCTCGAGCCTGTAGTTGCCGTTCCAGTTGGGGTCGGTGAAGAGGATGGGGAACCAGCCGTAATACCAGATTTCGGTCGGGATGCCGTAGAAGGTCACTCCGCGCGGATAGGTCTCGCGGTGGTCGGGCGGGCCGATGAGGATGTAGATCCGGCCCCGGTCCTGGAGCCAGCCGGGCTCGCTCCCCCCGCCCTCGCCGAAGAGCCGGTTGGCTTCCTCGATTCTCCGGAAATAGGCCGTCCGGAATTCGTTCTCCTCGGTCTCGGGGTCGGGATCGCGCTTCTTCCAGAACTCTTCGATGAAGGGCCGGCGCTCCTCGGCCGGGAGGCGGACGAACGTCGCCCGCTCGCTCCTGGTGATGAGGTAGCGGACCCGGGACAGGAACTCCCGGCTCTCGGGGTCGAGCTGCCTTTGGAGCCTGGCCGTCGCGCAGCCGGCGAGGCCGAGGAGAACGCTCCCGAGGAGGACGGCCGCTCCGGCCGGCCGAAGAGCCGTTCGCGCGCTGGTCATGGGATCGCCCTTCGTTCCGCCTATTTCTTCCTGAGCGCCTTGACCTTCTCCTGGATGCCCGGCTGCTTGGGATCGAGCTGGAGGGATCTCTCCCAGGCGATCAGGGCTTCGGCCGGATTGTCGAGCCGGAAGTAGCAGTCTCCGATCCGGTTCAGGACGGAGACATTCGTCCCGAAATGGGAGAGGTACTCCTTGAACCGGAGAACGGCCGTCTCGTATTCACCCAGGGCTTGGGCGGCCTCGCCGGCGATGAGGAGGAAGTCCCATTTCCGGTCGTCTTCGAGGAACGGCCCGACAACGGCCTGGACCTCCGCATAGTCGCCGGCTTCGAGAAGCGCCCGGCCGTAATCCAAGGCGTATGCGGGCTTGGACGGCTCCCGTCTGTAGGCGGCTTCGAGCAGGCGGCGGGCTTCGGCGGCGTTTCCCAGGGCCAGATGCTGGAGGCCGAGAACGTGGGGAAAGGACGGGTCGCCGGGCGGAGGAAGGGGGAGGGAGAGGACCCACGGCCGGGAGAGGTTGGGCAGGGACGAGATGAGGAATCTCGCCTCGGCCGCCAGGCGTTCCCTCCGGCCGGAGTCGAGGACGGCGATCCGGAGGGTGTAGTGGGCGGGAGAAAAACCGGCCAGGGGAAACTCCTCGAAGATGTTTTTCGGGTCCGGGACATCCGCCAGGGGCTTGACGGCCATCACGATCTTGACCGTCTCCGGGGCCGCGGCCCGGACGGCCTCCCGGACGATCGTGTACTCGACCGAACCGCCCGTCTTGACCTCGGGAGGGAGGTTGTGGAGCTGATAATAGAGGTAGACCGTCTCGCCGGGGAGAAAATCGTTGCGCGGCGAGGGGACGACCTGGGTCCCGGCGAGGAGAAAGGACTTCGTCTGGCCCCTGTACCGGGAGTTGCGGTCGACCCTATTGGCCAGGACGGGGGCGCTCATGGCGAAGGCCGTCGCCTCGGGGACGAGAAGGTCGGCCTCGAGCGAGGTGAACTCCCGCGACAGCCTGTTCTTCATCAGGATGTTGAACGTATAGGAGCCGGGGAGGACGGGGCAGAGGTCCTGGAAGCTGAACGGCTTGGCCCGGACGGCCTGGAGCTGGTCGGCGCTCATCTCGACCGGCAGGCGCCGTTCGAACTGGTAGACCGTCCGGCCCCGGCGGTCGGCGATCTTGCCGATGACGTCGAAATCGCCGTGATACCTCCCCCGCTCGCCTTCCTCGACGGTCAGCCGCCGGGGCTCGAGCTCGAGGAGGTAATGGATGAAGGCGGTCCCGGCCGCGTCCTGATAGACCCGGACGAGGGCCTCGCTGGAGAAGTAGTTGGCCGAGTAGTCGACCTCGATGACGTCCTTGTAGCGGAGGAGCTTGTCGGCGTAGTCGTCCTTGACCTTCTCCCGCGGCGCGGCCGGGATCTGGGCCGTCAGGAGGACCTGGGAGGCGAGGGACGGCCGGCCCGTCAGATTGGCCTCGCCCGGCAGGAGCGAAAGCGAAAGCTCGGCCAGGGTCGGCATCGTCTTGGCCAGCATGGCCGCCGCGTCCTCGTAGGAGGTCATGTCGCCCGTGTAATGGACGAGGAGGTTTTGGGGGCCGTCCTGGATGGGCGAATAGAGGACGTATTCGTTCGCCCCGCTCTTTTTGAAGAAGACCAGGGAGAACGAGCCCGGCAGGCCGTATTCGGCCATGCCGTCGTAGAACCAGACGGTCGTCGGGTAGATTTCGGGGAGGTTCTCGTGCTTTTCCTCGGACTTGGGCTGGCCGAGGATGATGTAGATCCGGCCCATGTCCGTCCGCCAGCCCGGGCCCGGGGTGTCCCGGCCGAACCACTGGTTGGCGTGGGAGAGGCGGCGGTAGTGCTCCTCCCGGAACTCGTTCTTCGGGGTGTGGGGGGTCGGGTCGCGCTGCCGCCAGAAGGCCTCGATGAAGATCTCGCGCTCGCGGTCGGTCTCGAGCCGGAGGAAGACGTCCCGCTCTTTCTCGGTGATGATGTAGACGACGTCCTCCTCGAGCCATTTCCGGTGCTGGGGGGGGAGGTCCTTGGGCGATTTTTTCCCGGCCTGGCCGGCGAGGCCGGCGGCCGGTCCGGCGGCGAGGACGGCGCCGATGAAGAGGATCAAAGCGCGCTTTTTCACCCCGATATTATAGCACATCAAAACAGGGACATCTGGCCGGCGGCCGGTCCGGCGGCGAGGACGGCGCCGATGAAGAGGATCAAAGCGCGCTTTTTCACCCCGATATTATAGCACATCAAAACAGGGACATCTGGCCGGCGGCCGGGCCGCCGCCGTCCTCCTCTTCGAAGAGTTTGATGATTCCGTACTCGCCGTCGCGGCCGGGGACGATTCTGACCAGGCCCTTCCGCATCCGCTCGACCCCCCGGGCGACGGTCTCGGGCTGGAGGCGGGCCAGCTCCGCCGCCGGGACTTCGGTCAGGATTCCCTGTTCGGGGCCGAATTCCCGGATGAAGCGGAAATAGACGTCCCAGACGCTCCGGCAGTCGGCCGACTTGCCGCAGGCCTGGCCGATGACCTCGTTGAGGGGGATGAGGCGCTTGTAGGGGACGCGGAGGCCGGCCGGGGCTTCCTCGCGGTCGGCCAGCTCCTCGACCCGGTGCATGACCCCGATCGTCATCTTCCGGCCGCAAGCCGGGCAAAGGTCCCCTTTGGCCATGGCCTCGCGGGGGGAGAGGAGGACGCCGCACTTGCGGTGGCCGTCGAAATGGTACTTGCCCTCCTCCGGGAAGAACTCGACGGTATGGAGAAACCTCCCGGGATCGCGGCTCCGGACGGCCTCGACGAGCCCGTTGAAGCTGAAATCGGTCTCGAAGACGTTGGCCTCGCGGCCGATCCGGGAGGGCGAATGGGCGTCGGAGTTGGAGAGGAGAGCGTATTTGTCCAGGGCCGAGAGCCGGCCGTTCATCGGCGGGTCCGAGGACAGGCCGGTCTCGAGGGCGAAGATGAACGGGGTCATCTCCTCGAAGCATTCCTCGATCGCGTCGAAGCCCGAGTTGGCCCCGAAAAGCGAGAACCAGGGCGTCCAGATGTGGGAGGGGACGACGACGGCCCGGGGGCAGAGGTCGGCGATCATCCGGACGAACAGCCTCGCGTCCAGGCCGAGGATCGGCCGGCCGTCGGAGCGGAGGTTGCCGACGCCGACGAGGCGGTGGTTGATTTTTTCGACGGCCTCGAGGTCGGGCACGAGGAGGAGGAGATGGATCTTCCGGACCTTGCCTTTCTTGGAGTAGATGAAGCTCAGTTCGGTGGAGAGGACGAAGTGGACCTCGTCCCGTTCGAAGGCGATCGTCCGGAGGTCGGCCTCGGCCGGAGGCTGGGGGGCGCGGAGCCGGAGAAAGCCGTTGCCCTCCGGTTCGAGTTTTTCCTTGGTCAGGAAGAACCACTCCGGGTGGGTGAAATCGGCCGTGGCCAGGAGCCGGATGCCCTTGATCTTGGCCCACCGGGCCAGGACGTCGAAGGTCATGTCGCGCGAGGTCGCCCGGGAAAACCGGGAGTGGAGGTGGAGGTCGGCGGCGAAACGCATGAGGGGCCAGTTTAGAGAATCGCGGCGGCCATTGCAACCCCGGAAGATTTCAATCCGATTATTTGGAACCGATTCAATGTTTTGGATTCAAAATGACCCTGAAATATCAGCTAGACTCGTTATATTGTTGATATTAAATAAAATGTAAAAATTTGGATTTTGGCACGAATCTTGCCTATACTTTTAAGGATCCACAATGTCCGGAGTTGTTTCGGTGAGACTTATTCGAGGAGGTGATGCAGTAGAAGACTTATCCACGAATGAGGCACGAGGTTGGAGCATGGAGAAAGACCATGCTCCGAGGAAAGGGAATCCCAAGAAGGAAGATCTTTAATTTAGGAGGAAATTTGAGGAAAACCCTGATTTTTGCCTTTGCCTTTCTCCTGGCCGTTGCCGGGATGGCCCAGCAACGGACGGGGAACGTCATCATCACCGTCGTCGACAACGAAGGCGCCCGCCTTCCCGGCGTCACGGTGACGCTCCAGAGCCCCTTCGGGGCCGTCCCGCCCCAGGTGACTTCGGCCGAGGGCGTGGCCCGGTTCCTGTCTCTGCCCCCCTCGCGCGACTACGCCATCAAGCTCGAGCTCCAGGGCTTCAAGACGAAGACCGAGACCGGGATCACGGTCAACGTCGGGATCAGCGCCGACCTGACCCTGATCCTTGAGCAGGGCGCCC
>VGJF01000179.1 GCA_016867585.1 Candidatus Aminicenantota bacterium
GAGGCCGCGAAGTCCTCATCACCGACCCCGCTCATCTCAAGGCGGCCCTCATCGGCCGTTCCGGGACCCGGATAACCATCGAGGGACCTGATGCCCCGTCCCCCGAAACGGCCTCCCCAGGCGCCTGAAAATGCAAAGAACCTTTACGAAAATCGAACATCGAGGGACAGGGTATCACGTCCCCCGTTTTAATTTCTGGAGAAAAAGATGAACAAGGATTTCATTTCGATCCACGACATCTCCCGCTACGAGTTCTTCGAACTCCTCGACGTCGCCCGCAAGGTCAAGGCCGAGCCGGAGGCCTTCCGCAAGGCCTTGAAGGACAAGATCCTGGCCATGATCTTCGAGAAGCCGTCCCTCCGGACGCGGAT
The DNA here is from genome assembly GCA_016867585.1 of Candidatus Aminicenantota bacterium. Taxonomy (GTDB): domain Bacteria; phylum Acidobacteriota; class Aminicenantia; order Aminicenantales; family UBA4085; genus JAAZPG01. Next base: position 372 of record VGJF01000179.1, read on the forward strand.
GACGTTTGAGGTCGGGATGATCGAGCTCGGCGGCCACGCCAGCTACCTCAGCCCCGCGGAAATCCAGATCGGCAAGCGCGAGACCGTCGAGGACGTCGGCCGCAACCTCGAGCGGTGGGTCGACGGGATCATGATCCGGACCTTCGCCCACGACAACGTCGTCCGCCTCGCCCGGACGGCCGCGATCCCGGTCATCAACGCCCTGAGCGACCTCCTCCATCCCTGCCAGGCGATGGCCGACTTTTTCACCCTCCAGGAGCACAAGGGCGACCTCGGCCGGCTCCGCCTGGCCTGGGTCGGCGACGGCAACAACGTCTGCCACAGCCTGATGTTCGCCGCGGCCAAGGCCGGCGCCTCGATGAGCGCGGCCACCCCCCCCGGCCACGAGCCGGACCCCGAGATCGTCCGTCTGGCCCGCGAGGACGGCCGGGAAACGGGCTTCCATCTCGAGCTCGGGACCGACCCGGGGGCGGCGGCCCGGGGGGCCGACGCGATCTACTCCGACGTCTGGGCCTCGATGGGCCAGGAGTCCGAGCGCGAAGAGCGGCTCCGGACGTTCGCCCCCTACCAGGTCAACGACGCCCTGATGGCCGAAGCCAAGCCGGAGGCCGTCTTCATGCACTGCCTCCCGGCCCACCGCGGCGAGGAGGTTGCGGCCTCGGTCATGGACGGCCCGCGGTCGGTCGTCTTCGACCAGGCGGAAAACCGTCTCCACGTCCAAAAAGCCATCCTGCTCGCCCTCATGGGCAAACGGAAACGCCATGGATAAGGACAACGCCCTCGTCCAGGTCACGCCGGACGACATCACCGCCCTGGAAAACGACCTCGCCGGCTCGCGCAAGCCGGCCACGACCCGCGAGCTGGCCGAGAAGCTCGCTTTTCTCAAGACGGCCGGCCAGCGGCTGCTCGAGGTCAAGGCCTACGACCCGTCCTGCCTCTACGAGGTCGGCGACGCGATCTACAAAGAGTACGACGAGTCCCTCATCGTCGGCTCCAAGCTCCACGAGCCCTTCCAGGGAGCCGTCGTCCTGACCGTCGTCAAGAAGCTGTTCTACAAGGACTTCAACTGCGAGATGCTGGAGGTCGACTACTCGGGGGGCGGGGTCTTCCGCAAGCACATCGACTACATGAAAAAGGCCAAGACCCAGGTCCTTCTGCCGTCGAACGTCGGCGGGACGAACGCCCGGCCGACGGTCATCCCCCGGGACCGGGACCCCCGGCTGACCGAGCTCCCGATGACCGAGCGGGACATCAAGACCCTCGAGCGCCATCTCAAGCAGATCCTGGCCAAGAACCCGGCCTTCTTCAGCTGGGGGGGGAACTGGCAGCTCGCGGCCGCCCAGCCGGCGATCCCGGAGGACAAGGTCAAGGAGATCGAGGCCTCCCTCCGGGCGACGAAGATGTCGGCCACGACCGAGGCCCTCGTCCGCGGCTTTTTCGACCTCGAGCCGTCCCACGACCTGTTCGACCTCCACTGCCTGACCCTCAACCATGTCCTCGAGACCAAGGGGAAAAAGGAATTCATCCTCGTCCAGCCCGTCGGCTGGGGAAAATGGCACCTCAAAAGCGTCCTGGCGGCCCTGCCCGAAGGCCTGGCCCTATCCTCCCCGCCGGCCAAGGTCCCGGAATTCGAGGGCCCCGATATCCAGGCCGTCACCCCTTTTCACGATTTCCCCCTCAAGGTCTACCTCGGCTGGCGGGAAATCCTCTCCGGCGGGGTCAAGATCCCGAAGAGCTTCAACAAGGAGCTCGCCCACGCCCGGGAGTACGTCTTCACCGACGCCGACGAGAAAAAGCACTACCTCGTCCACTACTTCCCCCAACAGGGCTATTTCCTGGGATTGAAGGACTTTTTCGCCGCGGCCAACATCCCCCAAGGGACGAGCATGACCCTGGAAAAGGCCGGCCCCGTCCAGTTCAACTTCTGGCTCAAGAAATCGAAGAAGAAGATCGGGGTCGCGACGATGACCTACGACCCGGCCGAGGACCGGTTCGCCGAAGCGGGCGAAGCGGCCACCCTGGCCATGCCGAACAAGATCATCCACCTCGAGCGCGATCAGCTCGTCCGCCTGACGGCCCTCTATCCCGAGCGGGAGGGCCTCGACCTCAAGGACCTTCTCGTCCTCGTCTTCAAGAATTTCAGCCTCGGCGTCGCCGGCCACGCCCTCCATTATCTCCGGGCCTACCACCTCGTCGACGTCCTCCGGCGGACGACCCAGGAAGACGTCGAGTTCACCCTCCTCAACGCCGCCGAATTCGAGAAGTCGGAAAAAAAGAAGGGCTTGTTCTATTTCCGCGAGGCCGTCCCGCTCAAGGAGGCCGCTCCGGCCCCGGCCGTCGAGGAGGCCCCGGCCGAAGCCGCGGCCGAACCCGGCGAATTCGAGGAGGAGATCCCGTCGATCGAGTTCACCGTCCTGGCCGAAGCGCCGGCCGAGCTGCCGGCCGAAGCCGCCGCCTTCGCCGAGGCCGAGGCCGAGCTGGAAGCCTTCGAGGAGAAAAAGAAGCCCAAAAAGGAGGAAAAGGCGCCGCCCGCCGCCAAGAAGGAAAAAAAGAAGCTCAAGCCCGAAGGCGACCGCCGGCCGAAAACCCGCAAGAGCGAGCGCCGGGTCCTCGAGGAGGAGATCGCCGAGGAAGAAGGCCAGCGCGAGGCCTTCTTCGCCGAGAAGGGGGCCGAAGAGGACGTCCTCGAGGGGATCTCCGCCGAAGGCGCCGGGCCGGAGGCGGCCGGAGAGCCGGGCGTCGAGGAGGCCAAACCGGCCGAGCCGGGCCCGCTCGGGGCCTTCGGCGGCCTGTTCGCCGAAAAGCTCAAGCTGGCCATCAAGAAGAAGCGGGAAGAGGCGGCCAAGGCCGCCGACGAGCCGGAATCCCCTGAAAAATAATAATCTCTCTTCCGCTCGGTCCGGGTTCACGAAGCCGGGGCGACGGCTTCGCGGTATTCGCCCACACCGAACGAAAGAGAGATGAAGACAAAAATGGCGGCGGCGCTTCTTTGCGCCGTCACCGTCGCCGTCACCCCTTCTGCCGCCACCTGACCTCGACCCGGAACCCCTATGTCCTCAACCTCAACGAGGTCGTCGGCCGCATCCTGTTCCGCACCGCGAGGGTCTCGGCCGGGCTCGGGGCGGGGACATACGTCGGCGGCAGCCCCGGCTACGACAGCCTGGCGGTGATGCATCTCGGCCTGAACCGCTTCCTCCTCGAGGAGCTCCGGCTCGAGGCCGAACTCAAGTGGGTCAATTTCTCCAAGATTCTCTACGAGGCGGGCGTCTCCATCGCCATCGCCCCGGGAACCGAGATTTTTTTCAAGAGCGCCGCGACTTATGAATTCCCCCGGACATCCTCCCTGGGTCTCCGTTTTCTGTCCGACGGTCCCAACGCCCGCTACCTCCGGAGCTTCGGCTTGTCCGCCGGGGTCTCCCCCTTCTACGACAGCCACAAACTCCTCGTCCAGGGGAACTATCGCCTGGCCTTTTTCCGGGAGGCCGGCCGCCGTTTCCTCCTGGTACGGCCGGTACTTCGTCGACCAGCCCGTCGACAAGGCCGTCCCGTTCCGGGCCGGGGCGGACTTCAAGTTCGACTACGACCTCGGCCTGAAATTCGGCCTCAACACGGTCGGGGCCGGCTCCGTCCGGGCCGGGGCCGAGCTCCGGGTCCAGGCCAACGCCGCGAAGCGCGAAGGCGAAGCCCTCGCCTTCCTCGAATTCGGGGCACGCGTCGCCGTCCGCCCCTTCTTCGGCCTCCGCAAAATCATGTTCCTCGCCGGCGGCCCCCCTCCGCCCGACCCCTTCCGCCGGAAACTTTCGGCCGGCGTCTCCCTCCACTCCTGGTTCGATTAGCCGCCTTCCATCTTTTCGGCGCCAAACGCGATCGGTCCTCCCCCGACATCTCCGCCCCGCCTTCAACGCCGCCGGTAATGGCGCGGCCGTGTCCCCCGGAGCGGAATGGGACCCTCGTCAGGGTGATGCAGCGAGGGGGATATGGCCGCGCCGCCCGGCGGCGAGCCGGGCACGGAGCCGTCAGAGGATTTCGCGGACGGAGCCGCGCCTTCGGGTCACGCCCAGCCCGTCGAGGAGCTCGAGGAGGGGGATGGCGTACTTGCGGCTGAGGCCGGTCAAGGCCTTGAACTCGGCCACGCCGAGCTCCCGCCGGCCGAGTCCGCGGATTCGGGCGATGAGGTCGTCGAGCCACTTCCGGTGGAGGAAAAAGCCTTCCCGGCTGAGGACGACCCGGTTGCGTTCAATGAGGATGTCGAGCATCCGTTCGAGGGTGTGGGGGGTCAGCTTGAACTCCTCCCGGATGTCCTCCAGGCCGACCGTCCGGAGATGGCCGTCGAAGCACATCGCCTCGAGGGCGCGGAGAATCTTCTCTTCTCGCTCGGGGAGCTGGCGCGAGAACCCGGCCAGAGCGTAGGCCCGGCCGTCCTCCTTGAGGACGTTCTCGTGGACCAGGCTCTTGAGGACGAGGAGGAGGACCTTGACCGGGGCCTTGAAGCGGGCCTTGAGGCGGTCGAATTCGACTCCCCTCTCCTTGGGGTGGGACTCGTGGAACTTGGCGATGTAGGCCCGGATCTTCCCGCCCAGGAAGTCGGTGGTCTTGCGGGCGAGGACGGTCAGGGGGGAGAAGGACATGATCCGGACCTCGCCGGCCTCCTCGAGCTTCTCGGCCAGGGCCAGGAGGCCGTCGCGGTCGAGGCCGAGGGCCTCCGAGGCCTCGCTTTCCTCGAGTCCGAAGAGGCCCTTGGACTCGGCCAAGGCGACGAACTCGGCCGCGCCCCGCGCCTCCGCGCCGTTGTTGTTCTTGTCCATGAATAAGCCGCTCTTTCCGGTCCTCTTCCTCGGACCCGATGGACATTCTACCCCAATTCCGGCCCGAGCAAAACGCGGCCGGGGGAGGATCTCAAACGGGGACGAGGGCGGCCCGGCGGCCGATCGGGTCGACGGCGGCGAGCTGGAGGCGAAGCCTCTGGCCGAGGCTGAACTTCCGGCCGGACCGCTTTCCGGCCAACACGCCGCGCGACCTCCGGCCGAACATCTCGCCGCCGAGGTCCTCGAAAGCGACCTGGCCGGAGACGAAAAACTCGTCGAGCTCGACGACCAGGCCGGTCCGGGCGATGTCGGTGACGATGCCCGAGACCTCCTCTCCCAGCCGCTCCTTGAGCAGCCGGTAGATCCGCCATTCGACAAGGTCCCTCTCGGCCTCGTCCGCCTTGCGCTCCTCCTCGGACGAGCGGCGGGCGACGGCCTCGAGGTCGGCGGCTTCGGGCGTCCGGCCCGCGATCGCCTCCTTGAGGATCCGGTGGACGGCGAGGTCGGGATAGCGCCGGATCGGCGAGGTGAAGTGGGTGTAGTCGGTTTGGGCCAGGCCGTAGTGGCCGATGTTCTCGGGGGAGTAGCGGGCCAGCCTGAGGGCCCGGAGGACCTGGACGCTGACGAACGTCTCGACCGCGGTCCCCTCGGCCGCCCGGATGACGGCCTGGAGGTCCTGGGAGGCGATCCGTTCGGCCTCGGGAAGGGAGAGATGAAAAGCGGCCAGCGTCTCGCGGAGCTTTTCGAGGTCGCCGACCGCGGGGCGGGGGTGGACGCGGTAGAGCGAAGGAATCCCCCGCCGTCCGAGGGCGGCGGCGACGGCGACGTTGGCCGCGACCATGAACTCCTCGATGAGCTTGTGGGCTTCATTCGGGGCGAAGGTCGCCACGGCGGCGAGCCGGCCCTTTTCATAGACGAGCTCGGGCTCGCGAAGGTCGAAGTCGAGGCTTCCCGCGGCGAGCCGGCGGCGGCGGAGGACCGCCGCGAGCGCCCGCATCGCCAGAAGGTCGGGGACGAGCGGGGCCAGGCGCCGGCGCTCGTCCCGGTCGCCTTCGAAAATCCCGAAGACCTCGGTGTAGGTCAGCCGCTCGGCCGTCCGGATGATGGAGGGATGGAAGTCCGTCCGGACGACGGCCCCGTCCGGGGCGAAATCGATGACCGCCGAGACGGTCAACCGGTCGAGGCGCGGGCGAAGCAAGCAGAGGTCGTTCGACAGCCGCTCGGGCAGCATGGGCAGGGTCCGGTCGGGAAAATAGACGCTCGTCGCCCGCGAGAAAGCGTCCCGGTCGAGGGCCGTCCCGGGGCGGACGTAATGGGAGACGTCGGCGATGTGGACGCCCAGGCGCCAGCCACCGCCGGCGAGCCGCTCGAGCGAAACGGCGTCGTCGAAATCCCGGGCCGTCTCGCCGTCGATGGTGAAGGCCGTCGTCCCGCGGTAGTCGACCCGGCCCTCCAGGGCGCCGGCCGGGGGGCGGGCGGCCGCTTCCTCGGCCTCGGCCAGGGCTTCGGCCGAAAACGACTCGGCCAGCCCGTATTTGCGGATGACGACCCGGGTGTCGACTCCCGGGTCTTCGGGCCGGCCCAGGACCTCGACGAGGACGAGGGCGGACCGGTCGGCGGCGACGACCATCCCCGGCGCCGGGAAGAAGCCTCCCCGGGAGCGGAGGGGGATCTCGTCGGAGGAGGCCGCTTCGAAAGGCCTGAGGACGGGATGGCCGAACCGCTCGCCATAGAGGCCCAGGATGTTTTTCCTCGCCTTGCGGACGATCCGGACGACCTTGCCCTCGGGCTTCCCCCGCCGTCCC
>VGJF01000180.1 GCA_016867585.1 Candidatus Aminicenantota bacterium
GGACTCAGGAGACGGCCCTTCTCTTGGAGAACGCGGTGGATATCGTAGATCGACAGGTTCTGCTTTCGCAGGGCGACGACCGTCTCCCGGACGTTGTCACGTTTCGGGGCTTTTTGAGGTCCTTTGGCCGGGGACAAGAAGAAGGGCCGATCCGGATGGCGGCGGAAGGAATGGACCAGGACGCGGAAACTGCCTTCGGTATAACCGAAGCGAGCGGCGGCCTCCCGGCCGCGGAGGCGGTCGACGAAGTAGGCTCTCAAGGCTTCATACTGGCGGTGGGTGATGTTGGAGGGGACGAGGAAGAAGCGAGCCATATCAGTTATTTTATTTGATTTACTGTTAAACATATATCCACTATGTCATTATATATAACTTATCCAGATCTCTTGGCCCTAGAAAAGTCTACTTGCGACAGAAATCCTGTTATCTTATGATGTGGCCATGGGAATCGAGGCTAGGGGAGCATTTGGGAAAATGCATTCAATGTGTCGAATCCCTTTGCGATCGGAACATTCTTGCCGGCATGGGCGAGTTGCTCGATGAAAAACAGAAATCCTGGGCGAGGATCCATCTCAGGGAGGACGTCCTCTTCTTGTTGAGAATCCGTTTGGAGCAAGAAAAATCATCAGGATCCTGAAAATCGCCTTGGCGATCGCCATGGCAAGGACGATGTTGGATTAAGGAAGAAGGATGTTCAAGGCGGAAGGGAGAAGGCCGAAAGCGATAGTCTGCGACCCCTCGCCGCCGCCGACCTCGAGAATTTCCCCGTCGGTTTGGACGAAGGCCGGTCCTGCGAGCTTGACCTCGAATTTTTTCGAACACCTGAGGCGGACCTCCGGCAAATCGGCATGGCGGCCTTTCCGGGCCGCCGCGTAGATCCGGAGAAGGCGCCGGAAGGGGCACGCCTCGATGAGGCAGAGGTCGAGCAGGCCGTCGTCCGGCCGGGCCTCCGGAGCGATCCGCAATCCCGTGGCCCAAAGCGGCGTGTTGGCGAAGACGGCCGCGACGAACGAACCTTCGACCCGGCCTGCTTCGCCGCCCTCGATTCGCATCGCGACGGGAATCCGCCCCATCCGGTAGGCCTCCCGGACGCCGAAAAAACCGTCCAGGAATTGGCGCGAAGCGAGCCGCGGACGCCGCGCGGCCAGCCCGGCCACGTAGCGGTTGACGGCGACTCCCAGCCCGAGATTGGCCTGGCCGAGAAAATATCCGAGTCGCGCTCCGTCCCGCTCGACGACGCCGACGTCGATCCCTCGGGGCCGTCCCTCGCCCAAGGCCCGGCAGGCGGCCTCGATCGTGTCCAGCCCTAAAGAGGAGGGGATGTCGTTTGACGAACCCATCCCGACCAGGCCGAGCGCGGCTCGCCCTCCCGATTTCAAGATTTCCTCGGCCATGATGAGGAAGGTCGAGTCGCCTCCGGCTCCGGCGATGACGCGCTCCGCCGCGGCCAGGCGGCGGGTCGCTTCGCGGAGCCCGGCCTCGCTCTCGGGGACCGTCAGCGTATAAGGAATGCCCTGCCGCTTGAGCTCCGATTCGAGGCGCGCCCTCATCCGGCTCGCTCGCCCCGCGCCGGCCGACGGGTTGAGAAGAACGGGGATGGGAGGAACGTACAGACGGGTCATGGGATTCATTATCTCCGAATCGGCTCTTCTTGTTAACGTCCCGGCCGCATCGCCTCGGCCCGCTCTTCCAGAACGGCGCGGACGCGGTCGAGGTCGCCGCGGACATGGCGGAGGACCGGAAGCCACAAAGCGATGTTGAGGATCCAGAAAACGAGGACCGAAGCCATGGCCGTCCGCAGTCCGGCCAGGGTGGCGATGTAGGACCCGATGAGCGGACCGAGGGCGCTCCCGGCCATGTCGGCGACCGAAGCCAGGGCGATCATCGTCCCCCGGTGCTCGGGGAGGTTGACGTCGGTCAGGGTCCCGTACCAGTTCGGGTTGACGCCCTGGTTGATGAACACCGCGGCCGCGACGGTCAGGATCAGCCCCCAGGCCCCGGCCGTCGCAAGCGTCCCGGCCAGGCCCGCCCCGTCGGGGATCCAGGCCCGGTTGAGGACGAACAGGACCATGAAGACGGCCGGGGCGGCGTTGCAGAGGAGGGCGACGGCGGCCTTCCCCCTCCGGTCGCGGCGGAAGAGGCGGTCGCCGAGGCGGCCGAAGAGGACGGCCCCCGCGGCGCCCGCGGCGAAGACGACGGCGACGGCGGCGTTGACCGCCCCGGCCTCCATGTTGTGGACGTCCTTCATGTACTTGAAGATGAGAAAGAGGATGATCGAGCCGGGGAGGACGTCGACGAAGTTCAGGATGAGCCAGAGGTTCGACCGGCTGGAACGGAGAAACCGGAGGTCGCCCCGGGAGAATCGGTAACGGTAGGCGGCCCCCTCGAGGATGAGGCCGCGGAGCTCTCGCTCCTGGCCGCCGCGGGCCGGCTCCCGGAGGGCGAGGAGGGCGCCGGCCAGGGCGAGGTTGACGAGGCCGACGAGGACGTAGGCCAGGCGCCAGTCGTCCGCCAGGCCGCCGCCGAGGCCGAAACCGGCCATCCGCCCCGCGAGGATGGCGACCGAGAGGAAGCCGAACGAGGTCGCTCGTCTCTCGACGGCGATGAGGTCCCCGGCCAGGGAGAAAACGGCCGGGACGATGACTCCGATCCCGATTCCGGCCAGGGCCCGCGTCAGGAAGAAAAGGGCGTAGCCCGCCCGGCCGTGGGGAACGGCGAAGGCCAGGGCCGAGACCGTCCCGTAGAGGAGCGCGCCGGCGGCGGAGAGGCGGAGACGCGAGATCCGGTCGGCCGCGAATCCGGCTCCGACCATGGCCAGGGCCGAGAGGACGGTGAAGACGAACGTCAACCACCCCAAGGGGACGACGTCGGCCGTCTCGCCGAAAAAATCCTGGAGGAGGGGATTGACGAGCGGGCTCGTCAGCGACTGGTCGGCGTAATTGAAGGCGAGGAGGAAGAGGAGGACGATGAACGCCCGGCGGGCCATGGGAGAAGGCATTTTAATCCAAGTTGACTTTTCGGGCCACGGGGCTTAATGTGGAAACGCGATGGAGCGCGCGGCCACGACGTCCTCCAAAAAGCCCCTTGGGCTCCTCGGCGTCGTGGCCTTCTGGGGGATCACGGCCTGGCTGCTGTATCCCCTCGTCTTCGTCGGCGAGGTGACGACCCAGAGCGTCAAGGGATTTTTCGCCCGTTCGGCGGCCGGGATCGTCATCATGATCATCCTCTTCGGGAAAACGATTTGCGACCTCCTCTTTCCCCAGGATGTCTCCCGGAGAAAGTCGGTCTTGTCGCTCGCCCTCTTGACGCTCTACGCCCTGGGCATGGCCGGGGGGATCATCTTCATCCTGGTCCGCGTCCTGCTCCTCTTCCTCAACCAGAACGCCTCGACTTACGTCCCTTCCTAGAACCAGCCGCCGCCCCCCATCCCGCCGCTGCCTCCGGAGCCGCTCCCGAAGCGGGGGTTGACGACGTTGCTGTATATGGAGCCGAAGCTGAAGTTCAGCCCGACCCTGAGCTGGTAGGAATAGCTCGAGGCCAGCTCGGTCCGGCGGAGAAGGAGCTGTTCGAGGGCCGCCCCGCCCGCCCGGAGGGCGAGCTGGTCGTGGATGCGGTTGTAGCGCCCTTCCAGGGTGAGCGACAGGCCTTTGACGATCCGGAGGGAGAGTTCCCCGGAGATGCGGAACCGGTAGAAGCTCCAGGGGGGAAGGAGCTTGAAGCCGGCCGGAGCCCCGTCCTTTGAGGCGAGGAAATAATGAGAGCCCTGGAGCGACAGCTCGGCCTCGCCCCACGGCTGCTTGAACTCGAGCGTGGCGGTCAGGGATTCACTCCAGGTCGCGTCCTTCATCCGGCTGTAGACGGTTTCCTCGAGGTAGTTGTCGAGGTTGTAGCCGAGGCGGTAGAGGATGCGGAACTGGCGGCGGGTCGAGATCGAATAGGGGAAGACGTTGTATTCGACCGCCGGGGCGAAGGTCCACCCGAGCTTGATGTTGCTGTAGGTCGAATAGTTGACGTTGACGAACGCCCCGGCCGACCAATGCTCGCCCAGGCTGTAAACGTAGAGGCCGTCGACGTTGCGGGATTGCGAGACGCTCGTGCTCTGGTAATCCTCGTAATCGTACCGGTTCTCGTCCCGGTTCCCCGACAGGCCCAGCCGGAACTTGGACTGGGGGGTGACCCGGTTGACGGAGACGTTGCCGAAGAGGGAGCTCGAGGTCCGGGATTTTTCGCCGTTAAGGCGGGTGTTGGCGCTGAGGCTGAAGAGCCAGTAGTTCCATTTGTCCTTGACCTCGGCCGGCTTGACCCGGCCGGCGAAGCCGAGGTTGAGGACGGAGGCGATGGGCGTCCGGGCGGCATAGGGCGCCAGCCCGAGCTTAAGCATCCGGACGAGGCCCTGGCGGCTCTCGTCGCTCGTCTCGACCCGGTTCGAGTAGTACTTGAGCTCGTTCCGGAGCTCCTCGTAGCGGCCCAGCCCGATGAAGGCCAGGGTGTATTCCCGACCGCCGCTGCCCGTGCCGAGCTGGGTGACGAGGACATGGACGTCGGCTTCCTTGCGGTCGCGGACGTAATTGACGAACTGGATCTCGGTCTTGATGAAGTTCAGGTCGAGGCGTTCGCCGTCGAGGAAGACGCGGGGGGCGTCTTTTCGCAGCTCGTCGATGTTTTGGGGCTCGCTCTTCGCTTTCGCGGCGGCCGCGGCCGCTTCCTCGGTTTTGGGAGCCGCCGACTCTTGGGCGAAGAGCCGATCGCCGCCGAATCCGAAAACCATGATCGTCAACAAGGCAGCAGCGGATTTATTTTTCACCGTCGTTCTCTTTCGCGTATCCTCGAATTTGGCATGATTTTTCTATTTAGACGCGGCCGTTTTGCTTTTCTTCCGGATGAATAGGGGGAAAAATCCCCCGATAATGCGTCCCGGAAAATGTATGATATCAGATTTTAGCGAGATCGGCAAGAAAACTTGGAAATCAAGGCCGGCGGAGTTTGGCGGCCGGCGCGTCGAGATCTTCGAGCTTCAGCCGGACGGATACGATATAGGGGGGTTCTCCGGCCGTCCAATGGCCGTAGGTTGTGGCGACGATCGTCCCGTCGGAGAGAACCTCGACCCCCGGATAAGCGCAGTCGGAGTCCTTGAGGTTGTCCATCAGGCGGAGGCGGTACTGCCCTTTCCTGCCGGCGGCGATGTCCTCGTAGGTCCCCACCCAGGCGACCCAGTCCCCCCGGGTCGGAGATCCCTCGGCCATGTCGCGGAAAGAGATGAAGAGCCGTCCGTCGGGGGCGGTGACGGCCGTGTGCCGGTCGCCCGTCAAAGCGGCCGGGAGCTCGCGGGGGGCGGACCAGGTCTTCGCCTCATCGGTCGAGAACATGACGTGGGAGTTCTTGAGGCGCCGGTTCTCCCGGAGGAGGACGGCGATCGTCGATCCGTCGGGCGAGCGGACGGCCCCGGGCTCGCAGAGGTGGACCTCGCTCGATGCGAAGATCTTTTCCGGCAGCGACCAGCGAAGGCCGCCGTCGGAGGAAAGCGACCGGTAGAGGGTCATCGTCCCCTCGGCCCTTCCGTCCCGGGCGAAGAAGCGGCCGTCATCGTGAAACAAGGCGGCGTATCGTCCGTCCCTCAGGCGGATGACGCTCGCCATGGCGACGATCCCGCCCCAATCGCCGACGGGGGAGAGGGGCGTCCAGGCCGCCCCGTCGTCCTCCGAGACCGACATCCGGCAGGGAAAGAGGCCGGAGAAGACGATGAGCCTCTTTTTCCCCCGGGGGTCGACGACCCGGTGAATGGTCGGCGTCTCGAGGCTCGTGGCCCAGTTTTCCGGGACGGGGAGGCGCTCGCTCCAGGTCAGGCCGCCGTCGGGGCTGCGCTTGAGGCAGATCGCGCCTCGTCCGTGGCCCTTGGGGTAGACGCACAGGATGGTCCGTCCGTCCTCGAGGAGGACGGTGGTCGGATGGCCGAGATATTGGCCCGCTTCCCGGTCGACGACGACCCGGCGCCCGGGTTGAGCGGCCAGGTCGATGAAAGATTGGCCCGGGAGCACGGCCGGGCTCGCGAAGATCCACAGCGCCGGCAGGACGAAACTCGCTTTCATGGGATCATTGTAATTGCGCCGCCCGAGCCTTTTCAATACAATAGCCGCGGCCCGGGAGGCCCCGCCGTGACCCTTCGCGATCTCTTCCAGTCGGTCCGTCCCGCCCAATGGACGAAGAACCTCTTCGTCTTCGCCGCCCTCGTCTTCGCCAAGCAGGCCCTCGCCCCGGCCCTTGTCCTCCGGGCGACGGCGGCCTTCGCCGTCTTCTGCCTCCTGTCGGGGGCGCTCTATGTCGCCAACGACCTCCACGACGCGGCCGAGGACCGCCGCCATCCCCGGAAATGCCGGCGTCCGATCGCCGCCGGACGGATCGCCCCCCGCCAAGCCGTCTTTATCGCCGGCGCGGCCGGCCTCGGGAGCCTGGCCGGGGCGTATGCCCTCGGCCGGCCGTTCTTCGCCGCGGCGGCGGCTTATGCCGTGATCCAGACCGCCTACACCTTCCGGCTCAAGCACGTCGTCATCCTCGACATTTTCGTCATCGCCGCCGGATTCGTCCTCCGGGTCGCGGCCGGCGGACTCGTCATCGGCGTTCCCATCTCCTCCTGGCTTCTCATCTGCACGACCCTCCTGGCCCTGTTCGTGGCCATGGGCAAGCGCCGCCACGAAATCATCCTTCTCGAGGGCGACGCCCCGGACCACCGGCCGATCCTGCGCGAGTACAGCCCCTACCTCCTCGACCAGATGATTTCCGTCGTCACGGCCTCGACCCTCGTGGCCTACTGCCTGTACACGGTCTCGGAGGAGACCGTCCGGAAATTCGGGACGTCCGACCTCATTTTGACCATGCCCTTCGTCCTCTACGGGATTTTCCGCTATCTGTACCTCGTCCATCAGAAAGGATTGGGCGGAAGC
>VGJF01000181.1 GCA_016867585.1 Candidatus Aminicenantota bacterium
TCTGGGCCGTCGGGGCGGCCTGCGTTCCCATCGGCATCGTCGTCGGCATCATCGGCATCGTCCGGTACCGGAGGATGAGCGCCCTCATATCCCGCCTCCGAAAAGAATCGCCGAGAACGGAGCGAAAGCCGTGAATCACGGCGAAATCGTCAGCTTTCTGTGGGGCGTCGCGGACCTCATTCGCGACACCTTCAAGCGCGGCAAATACCAGGATGTCATCCTGCCGCTGACCGTCCTTCGCCGCCTCGACTGCGTCCTCGTCGACACCAAGGAGCGGGTTCTCAAGAGACAAGCCGAACTGCGCGGCAAGGGTCTTCAGGAGCTCGACGCCCAGCTCCGCAGAGCGTCCGGCTTCGCCTTCTACAACACGTCGCGCTACGATTTCGAAAAGCTCCTGGCCGACGCCCCTCATCTGGCCTCCAATTTGCGCAACTACATCGCCGGATTCAGCCCCAATATGCGCGAGGTCCTGGAGAAGTTCGATTTCGACAACACGATCAGCAAGCTCGACGAGGGAGGCCTGATTTTTCAGGTCCTCGAACGGTTCAAGAACGTCGACCTCCATCCCGACAAAGTCGACAATCCGACGATGGGCACGATCTTCGAGGAGTTGATCCGCAAGTTCAACGAAGCGTTGAACGAGAATCCCGGCGAGCATTTCACCCCGCGGGACGTCGTCCATCTGATGGTCGACCTGATGCTTGCCGGCGACGAAAGCCGTATCCGCCGGAAAGGCGTCGTTTGCGCCGTCTACGACCCCTGCTGCGGCTCGGGCGGCATGCTGATGATCACCAAGGAGCACATCACCTTCGGACTGCGAAAAAACGGCGACCTCCTCCGTCCCGCCATCAACGAGGAAGCCGAGATCCACCTCTTCGGCCAGGAAGTGAATCCCGAGACGTGGGCCGTCTCGAAGTCGGACCTCTTCATGAAGGACCCGACGGGGCGGGACGCCGACAACATCGCCTTCGGGAGCACGCTTTCCCATGACCGCCACGCCGGCCGGACTTTCGATTACCTGATCACGAATCCGCCCTACGGAAAGGACTGGAAGCGCGACGAGGACGCCGTGACCGCCGAGCACGAGCGCGGAACGGCCGGACGCTTCGGCCCGGGCCTTCCCCGAATCAGCGACGGCCAGCTTCTGTTCCTTCTCCACATGCTCGCCCATGCGAAGGAGCCGAAAGAGGGAGGCTCGCGGATCGCCATCATCATGAACGGCTCGCCGCTTTTTACGGGCGACGCGGGGAGCGGCGAAAGCGAAATCCGCCGCCATATCCTCGAAAACGATTTGCTGGAGGCTTTGATCGCCCTTCCCGAGCAGCTCTTCTACAACACCGGCATCGCCACCTATGTTTGGGTGGTCACGAATCGGAAGGCGCCGGAGCGCCGCGGCAAGGTCCAGCTCATCGACGCGACTTCTTTTTGGATTCCGATGCGAAAAAGCCTCGGCGACAAGCGCCGCGAGATCCCGCTCGACCGCGTTCGGGAAATCCTGAAGATCCTGGCCGACTTCAAAGACGGAGAATTCAGTCGCTTCTACCCGACGGCGCATTTCGGATTCCGCAAGATCGTCGTCGAACGGCCGCTGCGGATGAACTTTCAAGCTTCTCCCGAACGAATTGCCCGTCTCGACGAGGAGCGGGGTTTCCAAGCGCTTGCCCAGTCGAAAAAGAAGGGCGCCGCGGGCGCAAAGGAGCAGGCCGAGGGCCGTTTCCTTCAGGAGGCGATTCGCAAGCTTCTCGGACGGATGCCGGAAGCGCTTTTCAAGGACCGCGGCGAGTTCGAGGGATTGCTGGAGAGCGCGGCGAAGAGCGGGGGATTGAGAATTCCGGCTCCGGCCCGCAAGGCGATTCTCTCCGCGCTCTCGGAAAGGGACGAAACGGCGGCGATATGCCGGGATGAAGACGGCAATCCCGAACCTGACCCGGAGCTTCGCGATACGGAGAGCGTTCCGCTCCCGGCCGGAGACGATCCCCCGGACGCGGAGGGAATCCCGGCCAGCATCAGAGCCTTTTTCGAGCGGGAGGTGCGGCCTCATGTTCTCGACGCTTGGATCGACACCAGGAGACGCGACCTGAAGGACGGAAAAGTCGGCGTCGTCGGCTACGAAATCAACTTCAACCGCTATTTCTACAAATATTCGCCGCCCCGCCCGCTCGAAGAAATCGAGGCCGATATTCGGGCGATCGAGAGCGATATCGTCCGGATGCTGGCCGAGATAGCGGGAAGGAAGGTAGTCGCCTGATGCGTTACAAAACGTCGGCACTTGCGCGCAAATACCGACGTTATGTATCATAGTGCTATCATGACGACGCCAAGCAGGGACCGCGCTCTTCGACTGATCGAAGGAATGGGAATCACGCGCTCGATGGAACTTGGAGTTCGAGGCGTCTCTCGTACGCTGCTTTCTCGCCTTGTGAAGGAGGGCCTCGTCCTTCGGCAGGCGCGGGGGATCTACGTCGCCGTCCGCCACTCGCCCTCGGAGGCATACACGCTCGCGCACGTCGCCAGGCGCGTTCCTGACGCGGTGTTCTGCCTTCTCACCGCCCTGCGATTCCATGGCCTCACCACCCAATCGCCGGCGGAGGTGTGGATCGCGATGCCCGGAAAGGCCCGCCGTCCCCGGCTCGACTATCCCCGCCTTCGCGTCGCCCGCTTCTCGGGGCTTGCCCTGACCGAAGGGATTGAGGAGCGCCGCGTGGAAGGAGTCGCCATCCGCGTTTACTCGGCGGCGAAGACCGTGGCCGACTGCTTCAAGTATCGGAACAAAGTCGGCATCGACGTCGCGGTCGAAGCGCTGCGCGACTTTAGCCGGAAACATCGCGGCGGCGCTATCGAGCTGTCCCGCTTTGCGCGCATTTGCCGAGTTTCAAGGGTGATGCAGCCCTATCTGGACGCCATCGCATGACCGGGAAGGCCAATCTTGCCGCCTCCGTCGCCGCGCGCCTGCTCAACCGGGCGAAAGAAACCGGCGATGACTACCAGACGTTGCTCACGAGCTTCTGCGTGGAACGTTTTCTCTATCGCCTCAGCGCATCCCATCTGCGCGAAAGCTTCGTGCTGAAGGGGGCGATGCTGCTGCGGCTGTGGTCTGGTCGTCCCTATCGGGCTACGCGCGATCTCGATCTGCTACGGCGCGGCGATGACGGGCTTGAGTCGATCCGCGACGACCTCCGAACGGTCGTCAACACTCCGGTCCCGCCGGACGCCGTCAGCTTCGACGGCGACCGTATCCGCGTCGAACCGATCCGCGCCGAGGACGAGTACGCCGGGACACGCGCGATTCTGCCAACGCAAAGCGGTACAGCACGACTTTCGCTGCAGATAGACATGGGTCTTGGCGACGCGATATGGCCGGCACCGCAGGCCTGCACTTACCCGACGCTGCTCGATTTCCCGGCACCGGAACTGCTCGCCTATCCGCGTGAGGCTATGGTTGCCGAGAAGATCGAGGCGATGGTGGTGCTGGGCGACCGGAACAGCCGCATCAAGGACTTTTTCGATCTCCATCATCTCGCGCGAAACTTCGAGTTTGATAGGGCGACTCTGTCGGAGGCCGTCCGTCGGACATTCGAGAGACGTCGTACTCCGATCCCTCCCGAGGATCCGATCGGGCTAACGCCGGCGTACTGGGAGAATCCGTCGCGCCCGGCGCAAGTTCGGGCCTTCGCCCGCCGGGCGCGTCTCGAAGTCCCGGCGAAGCAAGGAGAGGAGTTCGTGCGGCTTCTGCGAGCTTTCTTTTCGCCCGTGCTTGAGGACCTGCGGAGAGGAAGTCGCCGGGCCGGAACCTGGCCGCCAGGCGGGCCGTGGGGAGCTAGGCTTTGACGCGGTCTCCCTTGAAAACAGAGAAGACGCCGGATCAGCGGTTCAAACCGTACACGGTCTACAAGGACTCCGGCGTCGAGTGGCTGGGAAAGATTCCGATGCGTTGGGAATTAAAGCGCCTCAAGTATGTCGCGCCTCTGCGACTCGAAAAGCTGAGCACCAAACCGGACGAGGCGGCTTATGTTGGTCTTGAGAACGTCGAGTCTTGGACGGGCCGACTTCTGCTCGATAAGCAGCCCGAGACGGTGGACAGCGTGGTAGCCGCTTTCTGCCCGGGTGATGTCCTGTTTGGGAAACTGCGCCCGTACCTCGCAAAGGCGGCTCGGCCAGACTTCGCCGGCGTCTGTACGAGCGAGATTCTCCCGTTTCGACCATCTGGTGAGAACTCGCAGAGCTACGTGACATACTGCTTGTTGAACGCCCCGTACATCAAATGGCTTGAATCGCTGACATACGGGACAAAAATGCCGCGCGTCAGTCCCGAGCAGGTCAGCAACAGTTTCATGCCGGCTCCTCCTCCGGCCGAGCAACGTGTCATCGCCGCCTTCCTCGACCGGGAGACGGCCAAGATAGATGCGTTGGTGGCGAAGAAGAAGATGCTAATCGAGATGCTTCAGGAGAAGCGGATGGCTCTCATCACCCGCGCGGTCACCAAAGGCCTCGATCCGAACGTTCCAATGAAAGATTCCGGCATCGAGTGGCTGGGAGAGATTCCGGAGCATTGGCGATCTCTGGCTCTCAAACGCATCGGGGATTTTCAGGCCGGCGCGGGCTTTCCTGATGATGAGCAGGGTATTCAGGACGAAGAAATACCCTTCTTCAAGGTTGGCGACATGGGTGCACCCGGCAATGAGCGCGAGATGTTGGTGCATCAACATAGCGTTTCACGCGCGACTGCCCGCAGGCTTGGAGCATTCGTGTTTCCGGCAGGGACGATCGTCTTTGCAAAGGTCGGCGCCGCGCTACTGCTTAACCGCAGACGGCTGGTCACGCGCCCGTCCTGTATCGACAACAACATGATGGGTTTCATGCCGGAACACTGCGATTCGGAGTGGGCCATGTATTGGCTCAGTGAGCTGGACATGGGTGAGCTTGCAAACCCCGGTGCCGTGCCCTCGGTTAACGAGGGCCAGATGCGAGATAGTCCTGCCGCAATACCTCCGCCGTCGGAGCAACGCGCCTGCGCTGCGTTCCTTGACCGGGAAACATCCAAAATCGACGCTCTCATCACCAAGGTCCGCGAGGCGATCGACCGCCTCAAAGAATATCGCACCGCCCTCATTTCCGCGGCGGTGACGGGGAAAATCGACGTCCGCGATGCCTTGGATAAAACATGAAAATCCGGCGAACGCATTCGTTATTAAAGGATATGCCGATTTTCTTTAATAAGCGTGTAGCTTGTTAAAGTTTTTTAAGAAAAAAAGTTGTAAATCCTAGGTAAAAGCGTATAATTACCTAGAAAATGTCAAAAACCGAAAAAGCTCTTGATTTTCTTAGAAATCGAGGAATTTTGCGCGCCCGCGATCTTTCCCAAATGGGAATTTCGCGCGAGATGCTCCGTCGTATTCATAAGAAAGGATTGATCGAGCGGGCGGGTCGCGGTCTCTATAGAATGAAAGGCCAGATGGTAGAGCATCGAACACTTATCGAAGCTTCAACGCTTGTTCCGAAAGGCGTCATTTGTCTCCTCTCGGCTCTCCACTTTCATGAAATCGGCACTCAGGAGCCTTCCGATATCTGGCTCGCCCTGCCCAATAGTGCTTGGAGGCCTCGAATTCGAACCCTCCGGCTGAGATTCGTTTATCCTTCGGGGAAAGCTTACTCCGAAGGCATTGAAATCCGAGAATTTCCAGGAGGCAGCATCCGCGTTTACAATGCCGCCAAGACGGTCGCCGACACCTTCAAATTCCGAAATAAAATCGGACAGGACGTCGCCGTCGAAGCGCTCAAAGACACCCTGAGTTCCCGCAAAGCCAGCCGCGACGAACTCTGGCATTTCGCTAAAATCTGCCGGGTTCAGAAGATCATGAGACCCTATCTGGAAGCCCTGTCTTGAAGAAAAATTCCATTACGAATTTCCCGGCTTCCGTCCATCAGCGTCTTCTCAACCTTGATCCTGCCAGAATTCAAGATTTCACATTGATTTTGAGACGATATGCCTTCGAGCGTTGGCTCTATCGTCTCGGAAGGTCAGACCACGCAGAAAAGTTCGTCCTTAAGGGCGCGATGTTGTTCGCGCTTTGGACGGAAGATGTGCCGCGCAAAACGAAGGATCTTGACCTCCTGGGAATCGGTGACTTTACTGAGGGGTGTCTCCGGCGGATATTCTCTCAAATCGGCAGCCTAAAGGTTGAACCGGATGGCTTGGTCTTCAAAGTGGATGATATGAACGTCGAACCGATCCGTGACGGGACCGAACTTCAGAAAGCCCTGGGGGCGGCGATCAAGCATAAGGCTACGAATTCGCCCTCGGCTCTGCCGATCGGGCTCTCGGATGAATTCGCTCTTGACAAGGCCAAGAATATTCAATGGAGAGCGTTTCTGCGTCGGATCGGAAAGGATCCGGCTGGCCTTTCTTTTCCCGATTTATGAAGCTATTGCTTTGGGGTCGGAATTCAATGCAACGTGGGATCCCGGAGGGCCGTGGACGGGGAAGGGGGGGAGCGATGGAAATCTCTGAGCGCAGTTTCGAGGAGACGATCGAATGTGCCCTGCTCCGCTTTAGTCCGGACGGCTGCGCAGAGGAGAAAGGCCTCGTCCGCGAAGATACGGCGCCCTATGGCGAATTTATGTCCGGCGGCTATCTTAAAAGGTTGGCCGACGACTACGACCGGGCGCTTTGTCTGATGCC
The DNA here is from genome assembly GCA_016867585.1 of Candidatus Aminicenantota bacterium. Taxonomy (GTDB): domain Bacteria; phylum Acidobacteriota; class Aminicenantia; order Aminicenantales; family UBA4085; genus JAAZPG01. The sequence goes on from VGJF01000181.1 coordinate 6,680, forward strand.
GCGCGACGTCGTGGATTTCATCCTCGCCACCCAGCCCAAGGAGTGGGAGAGGCTGAAACAACATTATGGCGCGGCGGTCAAGGAACAGTTTGTCAGACGATTGGCCTCGGAAATCGATCGGCGCGGCGCGTTGGACGTCCTGCGAAACGGGGTGAAGGATTCGGGCTGCAAGTTCAGGCTCGCTTATTTCCGTCCGGCCAGCGGGCTCAACGAGGAAATCCGGAGATTGTGCGCGGCGAATTTA
>VGJF01000182.1 GCA_016867585.1 Candidatus Aminicenantota bacterium
TCATCGCCGCCACCAGCGTCGTCTTCCCGTGGTCGATGTGCCCGATCGTCCCCACGTTCACGTGCGGCTTCGTCCGCTCGAATTTCGCCTTTGCCATCGTCGTCCTCCTCTCTGTTCGTCCCTCTGTTCGTCTAACGGCCGGGCGAGGGGCCTGAGCCCACGACCAGAGTCGAACTGGTGACCCCGTCCTTACCAAGGACGTGCTCTGCCGACTGAGCTACGTGGGCGTCCGTCCTCCCCGTCGCATCGATTCGGGGAAAGCGGGAAACGGGACTCGAACCCGCGACAGATGGCTTGGAAGGCCACCGCTCTACCAACTGAGCTATTCCCGCGTCGCAAAAGTGGGCAGGGAAGGATTCGAACCTCCGAAGCGTTTCCGCTGCGGGTTTACAGCCCGCCCCATTTGGCCACTTTGGTACCTGCCCGGCGTTCATTCCACCAGCCTCGTTCGTCGCTCCAAAGCCAGCGAAGGGACTCGAACCCCTGACCCGCTGATTACAAATCAGCCGCTCTACCAGCTGAGCTACGCTGGCCCGAAATCATTCTTCCTCTAAAAAAAAAAGATACACCAGGATTGAAGCGGACGTGTAATCAGCTCTTTGGATACGAAGAGACGGCCGATATCGTAGACCAAAAGGCCGGCCTTGTCAAGGACAAAATTCGGCCGTCAAAACTCGGCCCGCCGGCCGGGGGGGGCTCAACGGGGCCGGAGGTCTTTGAGCTTCAGGATCCCTCCCGAGTCCTGGGCGATGTAGATGAAGCCCTCGGGATCGACGCAGACCCCCTCCTGGTCGTTTCCCGGAAAGGCGTAAGCCCGGACGACGGTCCCGTCGAGCCTGACCTCGAGAAAGATGTTCGGGGCGTCGCAGACGACGTTGAGAAGCCCGGACCGCTCGTCGTAATACATCCCCGCCGGGTCCTGGAGCTCGGTTTTCAGCACCCGGACGATCCGGGCCGGCCCCCCGGCTTCTCCTCCGGACTTCAAGGGCACGATGAGCTCCAACAGGCAGGAGGGGTCCTCCTGATTCCCGGCGTAGAACGCCCCGCCCTCCGGGTGGCCGGGATCGGGGACGAAGGCGATCGACTCGATGCCGTTGTCGTAGGGGGTGGAGCGCCTCAGGAATTCCGGGTCGCCCCCGAAAGCCCTGGAGATCGGGAACCGGCGGAGGACGGCTCCCCTCTCCGGATCGAATTCCAGGACGACGTCCTCGCCTTCGATCACGACATAGAGGAGGCCCGTTCCCGGGTCGACGGTCAGGCCTTCGAGGTCTCCGGGGACGGGCCATCGGCCGACCGGCTCCCCGTCCGTCCGGATTTCGAAGATCTCCCCCTGATCGCTGATGACGAAGAGGGTTTTCCGGAAGGGGTGGTAGATGAGCCCGGACGGCTCCCCGATGCTCGTTCGGTCGATATCGGCCGTCGGGGCGAATCCCGGGCTCGTCGGCCAAGTGCAGGGAAAAGCGAGGCCGAGATGCGGCGCCGGAGCGTCCGGGACGCAGGCCGCGGCGAGGACGCCGACGAAAACGGTCAGGATGACGTTCTTCATGAGAGGCGCAATCTACCCTAAAGGGTTTTCATCTGTCAATATCGGCCGCCCCTGACCGTATGAACCTGTCGTTTCCGCCGTCTCAGCCGCGTGGCGCGGACCCCTCCCCCTCCGGCCCACGCGGCCGAAGGAGCCGGAACGTCTTCTCCGCCGTCAGGGGGGCGTGGAAGACCGGGGGGAGGTCCGGGCGGAAAGCCCGGAGGGCGTCGAGAATGGCGAAATACGCGCCGATTCCGTACATGAAGGGGGGCTCGCCGACGGTCTTGCTCCCCAGGATGCCGAACGGCGGCGGCGCATCCTCGAGAAAAGCGACCGTGACTTCCGGGGCCGCGCCGATGTCGGGGACTTTGTAGGTCGCCAGGCTGTCGGTCAGGATCTTCCCCTCCGGCGAGTAGACGAGCTCTTCGGACGTCATCCAGCCGACCCCCTGGACGACGCCGCCCTCCATCTGCCCGAGGTCGACGGCCGGGTCGAGGCTCCGGCCGACGTCATGGACGATCTTGACCGCATCGACGCGGGGGACGCCGCGCAGGCCGTCGACGGTCGCCTCGACGACGGCCGTTCCGACGGCGTGGTAGGCGAAGGGGCGGCCCTTTTCCTTCGACTTGTCGAAGTGAATGCCCGGCGTGGCGTAGTGGGCGTAAGCCGAGAGGGGGATGCGGCGGGCGTAGGCCCAGGCGACGAGCGCCTCCCAGGTCAGTCCGGTCGACTCGTGAGACTGGAGGACCTTCTCCCCTTCGATGTGGATATGCTCCGCCGGACAGTTGCGCTCCGCCGCGACCGCCTGCCTCAGGCGCTCGAGAATCTGGAGGCAGGCCAGCCGGGTCGCGTGGCCGTTGAGGTCGGCGCCTGTGCTTGCCGCCGTGGGCGAAGTATTCGCCACGCGGGCCGTATTGGTGCTCTCCATCCGGACCCGGTCGAGCCCGACGCCCAAGGTCCGGGCCGCGACCCGGCGGATCTTGCGGTTCACCCCTTGGCCCATCTCCACGGCCGCCGTCGAGACGCCGACGCTTCCGTCGGTGTAGACGTGGACAAGGCCGGCCGCCTGGTTGAGGAAGGTCGTCGTGAACGAAATCCCGAAGCAGACCGGCATCACGGCCAAGCCCTTCTTGGTCAGCGCATGATCTCGGTTGAACGACGCCGCCCGGGCGCGCAGGGAGGCAAAGTCGTGGCGCTTGTCGAGCTCGTCCCAGCAGCGGACCGGGCTGTCGGCCTCGAGGCGCATGCCGTAGGGAAGCTCGTCGCCGCGGCGGAGGAGGTTCCGTCGCTGGATCTCCGCGGCGGGAACACCCATCTCCCCGGCGGCATGGGCAATGGCCGCCTCCATGACGAACATGGCCTGCGGCGCGCCGAAACCGCGGAAGGCGGTGTAGGGCGGGAGATTCGTCCGGCAGCTCGCCGCCGTGGCCCGGACGTTGGGGACGAAATAGCTGTTCGTCGTGTGGAAGAGCGTCCGCTCCAGGATGGCGGGCGAAAGGTCCGCGGCGGAGCCCGCGTTCTGATAGAACGTCACTTCATAGGCCAGGATCCGGCCGTCCTCGCCCAGCCCGATCTTGTAGTCGGAGGAATAGGGGTGGCGCTTGCCGGTCCAGCGGACGTCTTCCTGCCTGCCGAGGACGAGCTTGACGGGGCGGCCGAGCCGGGAGGCGGCCAGGGCGGCCAGGGCGGCCCAGGCCGTGGCTTGATCCTCCTTGCCCCCGAAGGCCCCTCCGAGGCGCGGGACGTCGACCTCGACCTCATGCATGGCCAGCCCCAGGACGCGGGCGATGACCCGCTGGACCAGAGTTGGGGACTGCGTCGCCGAAAAGACTTTCACCCCGCCGTCGTCCCGGGGGACGGCCAGGGCCGACTGCGTCTCGAGATAGATGTGCTCCTGCCCTCCGGAATCGGCCCGGCCGCCGACCACGACAGGGCAGCAAGGCCATTCCCGGTCCACGTCGCCCAGGGCGAAAGTCCGGGGCACGCCGATGATTTCGCCGCGCGCCCAGGCTTCCCGGGGGTCGAAGACGGGCGGAAGCTCCTCGATGTCGAGTTCGATGAAACGCCGGGCGGCAAGGGCGGCGCCTAGACTTTCCGCGACGATGAGGGCTACGGGCTGACCTGCGTAGTCGACCTCCCCCGCGGCCAGGAGGGGTTCGTCCTGGATGATGTTGCCGATCTGGTTTTGCCCGGGAATGTCGGCGGCCGTGAACACGGCGGCCACGCCTTTCTCGGCTGCCGCCGCAGCGGCCTCGAGACGCCCGATCTTACCGTGAGCGATGGGAGAGGGCAGGGGGACGGCGAAAAGAGTCCCCTGGGGAAGGAGGATATCCCGGACGAACCGGGCCGCCCCGCGGACATGGAGGAGAGTGTCGTCGTGCTTCACGCCAGGTCCTCCTCACGGATCCGCTCGGGAAACAGGGTGAGAAAATGGGCCAGGATGAGGCGGGGTAAAAGAGCGTGCTTGTAGCCCGCGGAGCCGCGGATGTCGCTGATCGGCGAGATCTCCCGCCCCGCTACGGCCGCGGCCTCTCGCGCCGTCGCCGCCGAGACGACCTGGCCCCGGAGAAACGCGGAGGTCTCGCGGAGATAGAGCGGCACGGGGGCGACGCTTCCCGCCGCGGCGTGCGCCTCGACGATCCGGCCGTCGAGGACCCGGAGCCGGATCGCCGAGCTGGCGCTGGCGATGTCGAGCCGGTCGCGCCGCCCGACTTTCTCGAAGTCGAACCGGGTGGCCGCGTCGGGGACCGGAAAGCGGATTTCGACGATCACCTCATCCGGGGACAGGTCGATGATTTTGTAGCCCCGGAAAAAATCCCTCAGGGCGACGATTCGTTGCATCCTCTCCCGGGCGAGAACTACGGTCGCGTCGAGGGCCAGGAAGATCACCGAGAGATCGCCGGCCGGAGAAGCGTTGACGATGTTGCCCGCGACCGTCGCCCGGTTCCGGACGGGAAGCGAGGCGATCCGGGCGAAGTGCCGGCCCAGTCCGGGGAGGATCCGCCGGATGTCCGGAGACTCCTCGATTTCGATGAGAGGCGTGGCCGCCCCGACGCGGCAGAGTCCGTTTTCGAGGCGAATCCCCTGGAGGTCCTCCCGGCGGGAGAGAAAGGCAAGTTCGGCCTCGCGAAGCGCTTCGGCCTGGGTGACGAAGAGGTCCGTTCCGCCCGCGACCAGGACGGGAGGCCGGGCGTCGCCTTCTTTGCTCCGGATTTCCGCCGAGGGCTCGGGCAGAGCCCGGAGACGGGCGGGAACGTCGAGGAAATAGGGAGGCAGGACCCGGTGTTTGACGAGCGCCTCAATTCGGCCCGGGACCGAGAACCCCTGGATCGGTCCGAGGTCGGGGAATTGCCCAACCAGGCGGGCGACCGCCCGTCGAATGGCCGCGTATCCCGTGCAGCGGCAGATATTGCCGCCGAGCGCGGCGACCCCATCGGCCTCGGAAAGAGGAGCGCCGCTTAGGAGAAAGCCGGTCAGGGCGACGACGAGGCCGGGCGTGCAGAATCCGCACTGGATCGCCCCTTCCTCGACCAGCGCTTGCTGGACCGGGCTGAGCTCCGCCTGGTTGAGGCCTTCGATGGTCACGACGTGGCGCCCCGCCGCGTCTCCCATGGGGAAAAGGCAGGAATTGACCGCCCGATAGACGATGCCTTCCGGCCGCGGGACGCCGACGAGGACAAGGCACGTTCCGCAGTCGCCTTCGCGGCAGCCGTCTTTGGTGCCCGTGAGCCCGAGGTCCTCCCGGAGAACGTCGAGGAGAACGGTCCCCGGAGTCCGGGAAACCGACGGCTCCCGGTCGTTGAGAAAAAACGAAATAGCCACCGCCGACAAGCTTAAAATTCGGGGGCGGGTGATGTCAAGGACGGCCGGCCGGACGGCCTGCTATTTCAACCTCCACCAACTCCCACCCGATCCTGCCAAAAGTCAGCCTCCGCAATTCCAAGCGAATTCCTCTCTTTGTTGACCTCAAGCCCCTGATATGCTTGAATATGATCGAGGGGAAAATTGCAGACAATTCTATTTGCCGTGGCTGCTAAATCGGTTCTCCTCAGCAAATTAAAACGCAATGCATGTGATAACCAAGCAACCTCTATTTAAGGAATGGTTGGGTCGGAGAGATAACGAGATAATGAGGCGTTACGATCCTTTGACCAAGGCCGAACGAAGCGAGCGGATGTCCCGCATCCGAAACGCTGATACGAAACCCGAGATGATTGTTCGGCGTCTGGTTCACGGCATGGGCTACCGGTACAGTCTGCATGCCCGCGACGTACCGGGGAATCCTGACCTTGTATTTCGCCCCCGGAGGAAGGTAATCTTCGTCCACGGGTGCTTTTGGCACCAGCACGGCTGCCGGCAGTACCGACAACCGCGCACAAGGCGAGCCTTTTGGGAACCCAAGCTTGCGCAAAACAAGGCGCGGGACGAGGACGTGCGCAAGATGCTGCGGAAGCAGGACTGGAAGACCATGACTGTGTGGGAGTGCCAGTTGAGGCGCACGTGCCAACTGGCATCCCGACTCAGGCGTTTTCTGGAGAAAGGCCTATGAAAGGACTCAAGTCGGTCGAGCTTTTCACTGGGGCCGGTGGCCTCGCCTTGGGGCTTGAGAAGACGGGCTGGCATCATGAAGCGCTGATCGAGCGCGATGAGCGTGCCTGTTCGACGATCCATTTGAATGAGTCTCTGGGGCATCCACTCGCGAGAGACTGGCGACTTTTCGCGCAGGACGTGCGCGGAATCTCCTACGATAACCTCGCGCAAGACATTGACATGGTTGCGGGCGGCCCTCCCTGTCAGCCCTTTTCTCTGGGTGGAAAGCACCGGGCCTATCAGGACCGACGCGACATGTTCCCGGAAGCGGTCCGCGCCGTTCGAGAACTGCGGCCGCGATGCTTCTTGTTTGAGAACGTCAAGGGGTTGCTCCGGCAGAGCTTTGCCACGTACTTTCACTACGTCATCTTGCAGTTGTCCTACCCGTTAATCATGAGGAAGAAGGATGAAGGATGGGAATCTCACCTGTCTCGTTTGGAGCGTATCCACACGGCCGGAAAGGATGGAGACCTATGTTACAAGGTAGTCTATCGCCTTCTTGACGCCGCCGATTACGGGGTCCCCCAACGAAGGCATAGGGTATTCATCGTCGGTTTTCGCTCAGATGTGGGTAAGGAATGGTCTTTCCCGGAGCCGACTCATTCCCTCGACCGTCTTCTTTGGGAACAGTGGGTGACGGGTTCCTACTGGGATGAACATGAAGTCCCCAAGAAGAACAGACCGTCGATTCCGGTCCGTATGCGTCTACGCATTCAACGGCTTGGATCCGACTTCGCTCTTTTCCCACCGACCGGCAAACGATGCCGAACGGTACGGGACGCGCTCGCGGG
>VGJF01000183.1 GCA_016867585.1 Candidatus Aminicenantota bacterium
GCCGTAGCCCGCCTCAAGCTGACCGGTGAATTGGAACGTCCTCGTGATCTGAAGGAACGTGTCGAATCCCGCCGTGCCCTGATTCCGGCCGCCGGCCAGGCGGTTCGCGGCCAGGAGTCCGATCATCGAGGAACGGAAGACGGCCGTCTTGAGCCGGACGACGCTGAAATTGGCCGAGACTCCGCCGGCGGCCTCGACCGGCCGGGTCTGCGCGCTCAGGACGGAATACTCGAGCGTCCCCGACTTGCCGTAAAGCTTCGCCCCGCCGTAGATATCCCCGATCCGCCGGGAGTAGAAAAGCTGGATCCGCTGCTTGTAGGTTTCCGAGCCCTCGAGGAAAAAATTCCGCTTCTCGGGCAGGCTGAGCTCGAAGCGGGTCAGGTTGACCTGTTCCTGGTCGGCCTCGACGGTGGCGAAATCGGGATTGACCGTCAAGTTGCCCGAGACGGACTGGGAAAAAGCGTACCGGGCGTCGAGGCCGGCCTCGAGGGAGGCGGGCTGGCCCTTTTCGAGCTTGGCGACGAGATGGGGAATGACCTGGGCTTTATCCTCGGCCTTGGGAAGATTCAACCCGGCGAGCTCCCCGTATTGAGCGACCTTGTAAGGGGATTCCAGGGGCCCCGTCCAGAAGCTGGATTCCAGGCGGCGCGGCAGGACCCGGCCGAGGCTCAGGCCCCAGACGATGTCCTCTCCCGGCTCGTACTTCAGGGAGCTCAAGGCGATGGCGATCTCGGCCGACCATCCTTCGGCCGTCATCCGTCCGGCCGATTTCCAGACGCCGTCCCAGGTCAGGTCCGTCGTCAGGCCGTTGTCGATGATCCGGCCGTCGTACTGCGTCCCGAGGAGGTTCGTCATGAAAAAATAGCAGTTCCGCCGGTCGTGGAAGGTGTCCAGGCAGACGGCCACGGCGTCGTCGACCCGGAGGTCGGAGTCCCGTTTGGACTGCCGGGCGGCGACCTTGTCCGGCTCGGGGTCGGCGCAGGCGAATCCGAAATAGATGAATGCTCCGTCGTAGAGGATCCGGACATCGGTCCGGAGCGTCGTCGGCCGCCCCCGCTCGGGCTCGTACTGGATGAAATCCGAGAAGAGGGGGGCCTTGGACCAAACGGCTTCATCGAGGGCGCCGTCGACGGCGATCGGCTCGGCGGTCTTCAGGGCGGCCCCCCGCTTGATCCCCGTTTGAGCGGCCGCCGCCGAAGCGGCCATCAAGCCGAGAAGAATTGCCGCGGCCGGCCGACCCCTCGGGAACATCATGGCCCCTGTCTTACCAGTTTGCATCTTTCCCTGTCAAACGCGGAACGGCTTCAAGGGATTGGACTTTTGAACGAACCTAGGTCGCCGGGTCGATGGGCTCGAGAAAGGGAAAGCGGTGAAAATCCGTATCGCGGGTATAGATCTTCCGGATTCCGTGCTCCCGCATGAGGATCGCCGTCCGGGCGTCGTGAATGAGGTTGCCCTGGAGAAAGCCGTGTTCCCGGATCACGGAGGCGGCGACGACCGCGTGTCGCTCTCCGGGAACGAGCATCCCAAAGGACGGCGAAGCGAGAAGGGCTTCGACGAATTTCCAGGCTTGCCCGACATCCCAAGGATTGCGGAAAACGCGCGGATGGGTGATCACCCGGAGGAATTCGTAGACAATCCCCCAGGTCGAAAACCAGGGCGAAGGCTGGCGGCGCCATTCCTCCAGCCGGCTTCGGCAAGCGGCATGGAACGGCGAATCCTCGTCCGCGGCATAGACAAGGATATTCGTGTCGACGACGAACACTACCGCCGCTCCATGGCCTCGTAGAGGGCTTCCCTGTCGGCGATATCGACCAAAGGACCGCCGCTTTTGAAGACGGGGAGAGGCGGCAGGTCCTCCCTTCTCGATTTGGGGGCGAGAAAAGCCCGAAGGGCCGCTTCTAGGAGTTCGGACATCGTACACCCCCGGCGGACGGCCTCCTTCTTCAGGGCGGCCATGACGGATTCATTTACGTTTAGGGTGGTTTTCATCCTTATAACCATATCATAGATATGGCTATATGTCGAGAGGCCGCCAGTCGATGACCGTCCCGCCGCTGTCCGGGTAGTACGGGCTGGCCAGGATGTTCGACCGCCCCTCGCGGACGACGATGAAGTCCCGGACGCGGAATTTTTTCTCCTCATGGATGTCTTCCATCTCGGCGTCCAGGGAGGGGACGGGCCGGAAAATGTAGAGCTTCCGGAGGACGGCCTCCTTCTCGGAATCCGGGATCTCGTACACCCGGAGCGCCCCTTTGGGATGAGGGACGGTCTTCAGGGGAAACGGGAGCAGGTCATCGTAGTCAAATCGCCCTCGCTTCATCTCGATCCTCCTTCTAACGGTATCCACGATAATAGACGCCGCCGGGGACCCGATTTTCTCACGCCGGCGGAAACGCTTCCCGGCCTTGTCTTACGGCCCGGAATAGGGAATAATGAATCGATATTCCCGCTCCGGAGGGTCGTCATGCTCAGAGACATCATCCGCAAGGAGATCCTGGAGACGATTACCAGCCCGAAGTTCGTCTTCACCTTCCTCCTCTGCACGATCCTGATTCTCCTCTCGGTCTACACCGGGATCACGAATTACCGGGCCGAGAAGAAGGAGTACGACGCCGCCCTGGCCCTCAACAAGAAGAACCTGGAGAGCCAGACGAACTACCAGACCCTGGCCGGCCTAGGGACGAAGATCAACCGCCCCCCCCAGGTCCTCAGCACGATCGCCAGCGGAGTCAGCGAGGCCGTCGGCCGGGTGGCCACGGTCAACATCGCCTACGACCCCAGCTTGGTCGATTCCAAATACGAGAGCAATCCCGTTTTTTCGATTTTCGGCGCCCTCGACCTGTCGTTCATCGTCAAGATCGTCCTCAGCCTGTTCGCCATCCTCTTCACCTACGACGCCATCGTCGGGGAGAAGGAGCGGGGGACGCTGAAATTGACGCTCTCCAACCGCGTCCCGCGCGACCGGCTGATCATGGGGAAAGTCATCGGCGGCTACATCAGCCTCCTCATCCCCCTCATCATCCCCCTCATCCTCAGCCTTCTCATCCTCCTCGTCTATCCCAACCTCTCCCTGGCCGGAGAGGACTGGCTCCGGCTCCTCCTGATGTTCCTGATGTTCTTCCTCTACCTGTCCGTCTTCTTCACCCTCGGCCTGTTCGTTTCGGCCCGGACGAGCAAGAGCTCGACGAGCTTCCTCGTCCTCCTCTTCATCTGGGTCGTCTTCGTGACGATCATCCCCAAGGTTTCCGTCCTGACCGCCTCCCAGATCCGGCCCATCCCTTCCGTCCACGAGATCACCGCCAAGAAGGACGCCTTCCTCCAGCAGATCCAAGCCAGCGGGCAGAAGGAGGCCCTCGAATGGATGAAGCAGAATTCCCCCAAGGAGGGCGAAGACCAGAAGGCCTGGCAGGAAAAGTTCCGCAAGTATCTCGAAGACCTCCAGCAGGGGTTGACCTCGAAAATCGACGAGAACAACGCCGCCCTGGAGCGCGACTACCAGCTCCGCAAGCGAGCCCAGGAGCGGCTGGCCGTCAACATTTCCCGCGTCTCCCCCGCCTCGGCCCTGATGTTCGCCTCGATGAGCCTGGCCCGGACGGGGGTCGACGAGCACGAACGGTTCCTGGCCTCGATCCGCTCCTACAAGCCCATCTTCACGAAGTGGGCCAACTCCAAGATGATGCAGAGCATCGATTTCAGCGGCGGAGGCCAGACGACCAAGGTCGTCCTCGACGACATGCCCCAGCACAAGTTCGAGGCCGAGACGATCGGAAAGTCCCTGTCCCGGACGATCCCCGACTTCGGGGTCATGCTCGTCTTCATCGTCGTCTTCTTCGCCGGGGCCTACGTCTCCTTCCTGAAATACGACGTCCGCTGAGAGGCCGGCCATGATCGAAATCACCAACCTGACCAAGCGCTACGAGGACGGCCAGCTTGCCGTCGACGACCTGACCCTCAAGGTCGAACCGGGCGAGATTTTTTGCATGTTCGGGGCCAACGGGGCGGGCAAGACGACGACGATCAACCTCCTCCTCGGCTTTCTTCCCCCGACTTCGGGGACGGCCCTCATCGAGGGGATCGACGTCGCCAAGGAGCCGCTTCGCTCCAAGGACTACGTCTCCTTCGTCTCCGAGAACGTCACCCTTTACGGCAATTTCACGGCCTACCAGAACCTCGACTATTTCTCCAAGCTGGCGGGCAAACGTCATCTGACCAAGGCCGACTTCGCCCGGGTCCTCGAGAGCGTCGGCCTCCAGGAAGAGGCCCACAACGCCCGGACGCGGACCTACTCCAAAGGGATGAGGCAGAAGCTCGGCCTGGCCATCGCCCTCCTCAAGGACGCGCCGAACGTCCTCCTCGACGAGCCGACCTCGGGCTTGGACCCGAAGTCCGGCCAGGAATTCCTCGACCTCCTCCTGGCCATGCGCGACCGGGGAAAGTCCATCCTCATGTCGACCCACGACATCTTCCGGGCGAAGTTCATCGCCGACCGGGTCGGGTTCATGAAGCGCGGCCGGCTGGTCATGCTCAAGAGCCGGGCCGAGCTCGAAGGCGAGGACCTGACCGAGCTCTACATCCAGTACATGGAGGAACGGAGCGAGGCCGGCCGCCCCTCAGCGGACGTCGGCCCGGTTGAACGCCAGGACGGAAGCGGCGAAAACCGCCAGGGCTAAGCCGGCGAGAAGAAGGAAGGGGACGACGGCCGCCTTGAAGCGCGCGGCCAAGGCCTCTTCCGTGTAGACGAAGCGGGGCATGTCCCGGACATCGACGGCCGTGTTCCAGACGTCGACGGTCGGATTCGCGGCCCTCATCTCCTCCGTTTTTTTGCGGGCGTATTCCCGGTAAGACGTCCAGAAGGCGGCGCTCAGCCGCCCGAAATGGCGGGTGTTCCGCATTCCCGTGTTGGACAAGTCGGCGGCCAGGTAGGTGAACGAGGCGAAAGGCGAGGCCATCGATAATCCCAAAGCCAGCTTCGTCTGGGCTTCCTCGCGGCGGCGCAGGTCCCCCCTCAAAACCTCCGCCTTGGCGCCCTGGATGCGGTTGGCCTCCGTCCAGGCCGCCTCGCTCTCCTTACGGAAGATCTCGTGCGCCTTGGCGAAGACGGGATCGCGCTTGATCGCCTCCTGGACCTCCCCCTCTCCCATACGCTCGACGCCCTCCAAAACGGGATTGTCCCTGACGACGGCGGCCCGCCTCTCGGCCGAGAGCTTGCGGCCCAGCTCGTCGCGCTCGATGTCGGTCAGCCGGTTGACTTCCCGGCCGACGGCGATCGTCGAAGGCGTCGGCCTGAGGAGGGAAGCCGCGTAGGGGCTCAGGTTGGGGACGACGAGGACGACGAGGACCCAGACGAAGAGGGACGTCAGGATGGAGGCCGAACTGGAGGCATGCCTGGAGGAGACGAGAACGCCGAGGCCGACGAAGACGCCGAGATAGACGAACGCCCCGGCCAGGATGCCGGCCAGGGCCCCCCAGTCCGAGCCGCGCCAGGCCAGCCGGGGGTTGAGGAGAATGACGACGAGACCCGCCGCCATCGCCGTGAGGAAGGGCAGGAAGAGGGCCGCCGCGCTTCCCAGGATTTTTCCGAAAAGCACGGTCCCCCGGCGGACGCCGTTCGTCAGGACGAGCCTCAGCGTTCCGTCCTCGCGCTCGCCCGAGACGGCGTCGTAGGAGAGAATCAGGGCGGCCAGGCTGAGGAGGACGGCGACGATGAACGTCAGGTCGACCAGGGGAAACATGACCGGCAGGGGGTCGCTGTCGAATGCGTTGAGGTTGGGCTCGGAGGTCAGGCCGCGGACGAGGGCCAGGAAGGGAATCGGCGGCTGGCTCGGTTGGACGACGCCTCCCAAACGGTTGAAATGCGCGTACCGGGAGAGGTAGCTCTCGATTTCCGCCTGGCGGCGGGAATAGTCGTCCTGCTGGCGGACGGCGTCGTTGGTCAGGATGACGACCGTCGCCGGGACGAAGACGAGGAGGAGGACGAAGACGGCCAGGAAGCGGAACGACAGGAGATGGCTGCGGATTTCCTTGAGGACGATGAGGCCGAGCATGGCGATGTCCTATCTCACGTCGGTCCGGAGGATCGCCGCGTAACTCGCGCCGAAAAATACGACGCCGAAGACGACGAGCCAGGCGAGGTCGAAGAGCCCTCCGGCGGCCAGGACCTCGCCAACGGTCCGGCAGCGGTAGGCGAAGGCCGGGGCCGCGGCCGACGTCCGATCCCGGGTCAAATCGGGAAGAGCCCGGTTTTTATAGCGGATGACTTCCTCCTTGAGGCGGCTCTCCTCGCCGATCCCCGTTCCGGCGATTTCGGTCGCGGCGTAGACGAACGCCGCCGCCGGGGAGACGCGGTTGATCTTCTTGCTCAAACGCACGAGACGGTCGAACTTGAGCCGGTAATCCTCCTCCAGGCGGTCGAACTCATCGTTCAGGGCCGCGATCCGGGCGGCCCAGGTCCCGCGTTCGGAAATCGAGAGGAGGACCTCCCGGGTCCAGATCTGCTGGCGTTTCTCGCTCATCGCCTTGACCGACGGGACGTCGACGGCCTGGCGGGCGACAAGCGTCCCTAGATTGGGCAGAACGAAAACGAGAAGGGCCCAGACGAGGAGAAGGACGACGAGCGCGGTCGAGCTCCGTTGGACCGCGGCCGAGACGAACAGCCCAAGGCTGAGAAAGAGGGCGATGTAGGCCAGGCTGGCCCCGAGGATGAGGGCCAGGCGGCCGAGCATCGGGCCGGTCCAGCGAGGGCCGGGGACGAAGGCGAGGAGGGCAACGCCCACTCCGGTGACGAGAAGGAAGGGGACGGCCAGGCTCAGGAAATTCCCCGTCCATTTGCCCGCCAGGAGGGTCGCCCGGGACACGGGATTGGACAGGATCAACTTGAGGGTTCC
>VGJF01000184.1 GCA_016867585.1 Candidatus Aminicenantota bacterium
ACGCGGGACAAGGAATGGCGCAGCAAGCTCGTGAACTTCTTCCAATATCTTACCCAGGCGGCGACCAAGGTGGACCGGTGCTGTGTCGTGGCCTCGCTTCTGGCCACCGATCCGCGCAAGAGCGACACGCTCGGCCGCGAGATTCAGGCGGAGCTTTACGACATCTTCCAGCGCCAGCGCGAGGAAGCCGTGGAGCCCGTGGCGAAGGAGGACGTGGCTGAGGTTCTGCGCCGCCGTTTCTTCGCGCCGGAGTCGCTCAAGGACCGGGAGTCGTTCCGCCAGCACGTCGTGGCGGCGGTCAAGAGCATTCAGGCCGTGGATGAGCAGACGTCCAAATCGGGGGCCGAGGCCGAGGAGCGATTCCTGAAGAGCTTTCCGTTCCACCCGGACCTGACGGAGGTGCTCTACTCGAAGTGGACGCAGTTGGCCCGGTTCCAGCGGACGCGCGGCGTGCTTCGCACGTTCGCCCTGGCCTTGCGCGAGGCCGAGAAGTGGGACGTGAGCCCGCTCGTCGGTCCGGTGGTCTTCCTGACCGCTCCAGGCCAGGAAGGGCTTTCGGAGGCCATGCGGGAGATGGTTGCCGTCGCGGATACGGAAGAATGGGAAGGCAAAAAACAGGCGTGGACCGGCATCCTGGACAACGAGTTCTCGCTGGCCAAGCGGATCCAGAGCGAGTCGGCCGGGCTCAAGTTCCGAGAGGTTGAGCAGGCGATCGTGGCAACATTCCTTCATTCGCAGCCCATCGGTCAGACCGCTAAGATCCGCGATCTCGTGGTACTGCTCGGCTCCACCCGCCCCGACAAAATCGAACTTGAAAAAGGCATGTCCCGGTGGGCCCAGACGAGCTACTGGCTCGACGATCTCTACACCGCTGTTGGCGAGGGACAACTCCCTGCCACATGGCGATTGGGGAATCGTCCCAATCTCACGCAGATGCACGCGGTCGCGGCCAAGAACATCCCGGACGACATTGTTCGCGCCCGTTTGCTGGACGACATCAGCAAGGTGAAATCGCTCACCGCCAACGCCTCGGCGGCCGGGGTCCGTGTTCACACGCTGCCCGCTAGGCCAAAGGACATCGAGGATGACGGTGCTTTCCATTTCGCCGTGTTGGGGCCTAGCGCGGCGTCGGAGTCCGGCAAGCCGAGCCCCGAGGCCAAGCGCTTCCTTGAGGAAACCACGGGGCCGGATCGGCCGCGCGTGTACCGGAATGCCGTCCTGCTCCTTGTGCCGTCCAAGGACGGTCTCGAACTGGCCACGGCGCGGGTGCGCGACTATCTGGCATGGGAAGTGGTCCGCGAGGACGTCAAGAAACAGCAGAAGGACGGGAATGTCGACCCCGCCCGGGCGCAGACGCTGCAGATCAACATCGACAAGGCCAAGGGGCGCATACCCGAGGCCATCAAGCAGGCCTACTGCGTCGTGATAACGGTGTCGGAGAAAGACGAAGTCCAGGCGTTCAAGATCACGATTGCGGAGGATCCGCACTTCAATGCCATCAAGGCGGATAAGCGGTCGCGCGTGCAGGACACCGCCATCACGGCCGAGGCCCTCTTGCCGGACGGCCCATACAACCTTTGGCGACCGGGCGAGACATCGAGGCGCGTTAAGGACTTGGCCGGAGCGTTCGCGCAGCTGCCCCACCTACCGAAGATGCTTAGGGCCGGCGCCATTCTCGATACGCTGGCCAACGGATGCGAGAAGGGAACCTTCGTCCTGCGTCTGGTGCGCCCGGATGGGACTTCCCGCACATGGTGGATGGTTCGTCCTGACGAGAATGCTCTGAACGACCCGGCGATGGAACTTGTCCTGCCGGAAGCGGCGGAGTTGGTGGAGCTTGTCCCGGAGCTTCTCGCCCCCAAACGGCTGCCGGAGTTGTGGCCGGACGAAGAGATTACGGTCAAGGACGTCGGTGACTACTTCGCTGGTGGAAATACGGTCCAAGTGGACCGAGGGGGATACCAGGAGCCGATGCCCATCCCCAGGATTGGGCCGGCGGTCTTGGAGAAATCCGTGGCGGCGGCCGTGGAGAACGGCATCCTGTGGATGTTATCCGGCCCCGCAAGCATTCTCGGCGAACCGATTCCGGCGGGCGTTCTGACCGCGGCAGCGAAGCTGTGCGCTCCGCCTGCGCCCATTGCCGCGGCTGGAGTGCTCCCGGAGAACCTCCCCGGCGCGTGGAAGGACGATGAGGCTTCCGGCCTCTCCATTGCCACGGCACTCTCCGTAAAGGTTGGGAAGACGCTGCCTTGGAAGACTGTAAGGGACGTTGTCAGCGGCGCGCTCCAGGCCCGATTCCTCGAATTGGCAGAAGGTTCCGGCGGGTGGCCTTGCGATTTCCCTTCAGCGCAGTCGGCGAAGTTCAAGGTCACAAAGGCGGCTGCGGCAGACGGCGCGGCTGCAGGGGGCGGTAGCGGAGCTCCTTCCCCCAAAGTGCTCATGGCCAGCGCCGAACTCGAACCGTCCGAGATTCAGGAATTGGGCGACATCGTGCCCAAACTGCTCAAACTGAAGGCCAAAACGAACGCGCCGATCCGTTTCCACGTCCGCGTCGAGATGGGCGACGGGAAAACCCTGCCCTCGGCGGAAGCGGCCAAGGAGGCCAACGCGATACTCAAGGGCGTGAAAGAAGAGCTTCAGTTGAAATGACCAGGAGCGACAGCCGCCGTTGACGCCCGGCCACGGCCGGAAGAAACAGCGGCTTTGATCCGGAAGGTCTGCGAGGTCGACCCTCTGACCTGCGGTCCCGCCGCCGCCTGACACGCCGGCTTGCGGCTCGGCCGGAAATGGCATATGATGCCGAAAACGCGACGACTTGCCCCGAGGAGAGAGAGCATGACCGACGCCGCGAACGCCCCCGCCCCCAAGCCCAAGCCGAAATTCCCGGCCACGTTCTGGACGGCCAACACGATCGAGATCTTCGAGCGGGCCGCCTACTATGCCATGGCCTCGTTCATGGTCATCTACCTCACGGAAACGCTGGGGATGTCCCCGACGACGGCGACCTTCCTCAACGGGACGCTGCTCTGGGGAACCCTGTACTTCCTGCCCATCCTCTCGGGGACCCTGGCCGACAAATTCGGCTTCAAAAAAACCCTGTCCGCCGCCTTCGTCATGATCGCCCTCGGCTATTTCACCCTCGGCCAGGTCCAGAACTTCTGGCCCCGGCTGGCCGGGGGAGGCGGCGGCCCGCTGAACTACACCCTGCCCGTCGTTTTCGGCATCTGCCTCATCGGGATCGGCGGCTCCGTCGTCAAACCCTGCATCGCCGGGACGGTCCAGAAGACCGCCGGGGCCCGGACGACCCTAGCCTTCGGCATCTTCTACATGGTCATCAACATCGGCTCGATCACCGGACGCGGCGTCTCCTATTTCGTCCGGACCGAGCTCGGCATCCCGGCGATCTTCAAGTATCCCTCGACGATCTTCGCCTTTCTCGGCCTCCTCCTCGTCCTCTTTCTCTACCGCGAGCCCCAGTACGCCGACGCCGCCTCGAGCGCCGGGACGAAGCCTCCCCGGCGGACGCTCGGCCAGGCTCTCCTCGGGATCTTCACCGTCCTAGGGAACATCCGGTTCGTCTTTTTCATCATCGTCGTCGGGCTGTTCTGGTTCCTCTACATCCAGCTCTACAACCTCATGCCCCTCTACCTCCGCTTCATCGACCCGAACGCGCCCGTCGAGCTCTACACGATGGCCAATCCGCTGATGATCGTCGCCTTCCAGCTTCTCATCACCAAGCTGGTCAAGCGATGGTCCCCCGTCCGGTCGATGATTTTCGGCGCGGTCGTCGTCACCCTGGGGATGCTGACGAACATCATCCCGGCCCTCCTCGGCGGCGACCCGGCCCGGAAGGTCGGCCTCCTCGGCCTGGCCCTGCCCGTGGCCGGCCTCTTCATGCTCGTCTCGATCGCCTCGATGGCCGTGGGCGAGATGATGGCCTCGCCGCGGGTCTTCGAGTTCATCGGGGCCATCGCCCCCAAGGGGCAGGAAGGCCTCTACCTCGGCTACCAGAGCCTGCCGATCGCCTTCGCCAGCATGATCGGCGGACCGATCGGCGGAAGGCTGTTCGAGCGCTTCGTGTCCGAGCCCCAGGCCGCCGGCCGGACGGTCGAAACCGGGCCGATGTGGCTCATCATCGTCGGGATCGGCGTCGCCTCGATCGTCGGCCTGGCCGTCTTCGAGGCCTGGATCAGGAGGGCGGCGGTCAGGACGGCCGGTAAAGGATGAAGTTGCTCATCCCGTTCTTCTGGAACTCGGCGAAGTACTTGTCCATGAGCTCCTGCTCGAGCTTGGCCCGCTCGTCGGCCGACATGGCCTCGACGGCGTCCTGGCCGTAGCGCGTTTCGAGGTCCCGCTCGGCCAGGCGGTGCATGAGCTCGTCCCAGTAGACGTCGTTGACGAACTCGTCGAAATCGGCCAGCCAGGCGTCCTCGGTCTCCTGGGAGGGGTAATAGCCGTCGAGCTCCTCGTCGTAGAAGACGAGGTTCCCGAGGCCGAAGTCCGAGGCCTTGGCGAAGATGTAGTTTTCGAGATGGTCCGTATCGGCGGCTTTGTCCTCTTTTTTGTAGCCGTTGACGACCCAGTTGCCGAGATAGACGAGCTTCATCAGGGTTTCGTATTGCTTCTTGGTCAGTTTGAGTTCCATGGATGTCCTCGAGACCGCGCCCGGATCGGCGACAAAGGGCTATTATACCTCGGATCGGCGGACGGGCAAAGGCCCCGAAGACACCGTTTTTTTTTACTTGAGCCAAATCCTGAATGTCTTGCCGGAATCCTCGTCGTCGACCTCGAGGATGGTCCCCTTGCCCGACTTGAGCTCCTTGAGGATCTTGTCCAGATCGTAGCCCTTGGCCCGGAGCGAAGCCCGGTCGTCCGCCGAAATCGCCGAAAAGGCCAGGTCGCCCAGAATCCAGGGGATGTTGAGGGCAAAGACGTTCTTTCCCGTCCGCCGGTCGACGATCTGGAAGTGGAGCATTTGTTTCCTGGAGAAAGCGGGCTCCTCCATCTCCTCCTCGAGCTCCTTCGGCGCCAGCCGGGCCAGGGCGATCTTCGCCCGGTCGCGGACCTCGGGATTCGTCTCCTCCCGGAGAATCCTCTTCAGGCCGGGGATGCTCCGCTCGGCGTCCCTTCTCTCCTTCGCGTAGCTCAGCTGGATGGCCGCATAATCGCGGACGTTCTTGTCCGGGCTTTCGAGCCGCTCGACGACGTCGGGCAGATAGGACCGGTCGCCTTTGGCGGCGAGCTTCAGGGCCAGGTCGATGACGGCGATTTCGGCCGACTCGGCCAGGCTCTTGTTCTTGTCCCCGCGCCGGAGATACGTCTGATAGGCTTCCATGGCGGCCCGTTCCCGGCCGGCCAGATGATCGAGGCATTTCCCCTTGTAATAGAGGGCCTGGCCCGTGGACGGACTGGAGGGGAAGCGGGCCAGAAAATCGTCAAGACGGCCGAGGGCCTCGGCCCATTTCTCGTCGAAAATGAGAAGCTTGATTTCGCGGAAATGGAGCTCGTCGGCCTCCTGGGAACCGATGGGCGAGCCCAGGGCGACAAGCGCCAGAACGACGATCGCCAAAGCTCGGATTTTCATGTCAGACCTCGCTTTCCTCGAGTTCCCTGCGGATGAGGCGGATGCGGAAGAGAAGGTTCTTGTCCTCGACGAAGCGCTGGATTTCGGCCGCCTCTTGGGGGGTCAGCTCGCCGCCGAGCTGGGTCAGCTCCAGGAAGAGGATCTCGATTTGGTTGCAGATCTCGCGGGCCTTGGCCATCCGGACGGACTCGAGGCCGCGGTTGATGTACCGTTTCTTGGCCAGAAGGTCCCGGGCCCTGCGGGAAGAATCGCCCCCGCTGAGCGACCGGGCCGCGGCCTCGGGGGTCGCCTGGACGAAATCGAGGAGGAGCGCCTGGCTTCGGTTCAGGTAATCGATCGCTTCTCTCTTGGCCAGGGAGAATTCGACGCGTTCGACAAGCTCGCCCGAAGGCCGGAGCGCCGCGGCTGTCGATCCCCGGAAGACGGACGTCCTCAACACGAGGGACATCGTCCCCGCCCCGAGAACGATCCCGGCCAGGAGGGCGGCGAAGACGAACCGCCGGGGCGGCGCGAACAGGTCCGCCCAGAACGCCCTCCGGCGGGCCGGAACGGCCTCGGCCCGGAGCCGCCCGGCAAAGGCGGTGCCGGCGATCCGCTCCGCCAGTCCGTCCCAATCGACGCCGTTCATGGCTCTCCGGACGTCCTCGTGCAGCGCTTCCGCGCCGTCGAGGATCGTCCGGAGGCCGTCCCGTTCCCGTCCGCACTCCGCGCACATGGCCGCATGCTCCTCCCAGCCCTCGGGGGCTTCCGGCCGCGAATCGCCGGCCAGGATGGTCCTCCAAGCCCGGAGGAAATCTTCGCAGGTCTTCATGATGGGCACTCCAGGTGCGGTCCCACGAGGGCCCGCAGGTTCCGGACGGCCTTGAAATGGAGCGACTTGACCGTCCCGGTCGAGATTTTCAGGACGCTGGCGATCTCCTCGTTGCCCATGTCCCCGACGTGGCGCATGAGGAAGATCGTCTTCTGGCGCTCGGCGAGCTGGTCGATGCACCGGGCCAGGATCTGCTTGACCTCGACCGAGCGCTCCCCGCCGCGCGCCCGCTCGTCCGAAATGGGCAGGTCCTCGACCCGGGTCCCGGCGGCCAGGTCCCGGCCCCGGCTGCGGAGCTTGCGGTACTCGTCGATGCAGAGGTTCTTAGCGACCTGGAGGAGCCAAGCTTCGAAATTCCGGCCTTCGTCGAAGCCGTCCAGCCGCTCGAAGGCCCGGAGAAACGTCTCCTGGACGAGGTCGAGGGCATCCTCCTTGTTGCGGAAGAAAGCGTAG
>VGJF01000185.1 GCA_016867585.1 Candidatus Aminicenantota bacterium
CAAGCGTTTCCAGGCCGACCTGAAAAAGAGAAACATCAACATCCTGGAAGAAATCACGGCCGTCGAGGACTGAGGCGCTCGCCGAATCTCTTCGGGCCGCCCGCCGGTCCTGAGCGAGCCGGACCCAGCCGCTATTTTTTCCTCCGGCCGGTGATGTTGGCCTCCCCGAACTCAAGGGAAAGCATCCCGGTCAGGGCCTCGCCGGCCGGCCGGACGAAGAAGGCGATCGGGATGTCCTGGCCGCCCATGTTGAGGGTGACGAGGAACGTCAGGTTCCCGTCTTCGTATTTCAGGTTCTCCATCCGGAATTCGCCCATTTGGCCGCTGAAGAGGCCTTTGAGCTCGCCGTTGTCCAGGGAAAAGGCGAATTGAAAAGCGTACTGGCCGTCCTCGGTCTGGGCCTCCCAGATCCCAAGAACGTCTTTGTATTTGGCTTCCGGCGGCTCGACTTGCCCGATCGCCGGGATCCGGGTAAACAGGAGGGTCCCCAGGGCGCCGATTCCGATGATTTTCGCGATTCTCATGATGGCCGCTCTCCTTGTCTTGTCAGGATTTTCGAATATCGATTTCGTCGGGAAGCTCATTCGCGTCGGAGGCCGGGTCGTAGGGAAAATGGGCGGCCAGCTTCAAGCCGGCCCGACGGACGGCCTCGACGAGGCCGTCCGTGAATTCGCCCTTGCGGAAATGGGAGGACAGGACGGCCGCCAAGCCGTCCCAGAACTCCTGGCCGACCCGGGCATGGAGGCCCTCGTCGCCGAGAACGACGAACCGACGTCGGGCCGGGACGATAAAGAACAGGACCCCGTTCCGCAGGCGGGTCCGGTCCATCCGAAGATGGCGGAACGTCCGCTCGGCCGCGGGCCGGACCCGTCCCCAGAAATAATGGGCGATCGAGACGCGGATCTCGCCCGAGGTCCTCATTTCGGCCTCGATGATCGCCTTTCTGATGAGATCGACATCGAGGCGCTTGATGAGACGGCGGCGAAACAGGAAGATCATGGCGTTCCCCTCACCAGCCGCCCGAAGCCCCGCCTCCGCCCGAACGGCCCCCGCCGCCCCGGAAGCCGCCGCCTCCGCCGCCGAATCCCCCGCCGCCCCGCCCTCCGCTGAGGAGGGTGTAGAGGAGCCAGAAGGCCAGGCGCGGATTGGTCACGAAGAGGACGAGGAGGACGATCGCGGCGATGACGAGAAAAATCGTGTTGACGGCGTCCTCCCCGTCCCGGCGGGGCCGAGGTTTATCCGGCTCCGTCCCTCCCCTCCCGGCGGAAATGGCCCCGATGACGGCCGAGACGGCCTCGAGAACCCCCCCGTCCGGGTCGCCGGCCCGGATTTTGGGAAGGAGGACGTCGTTGATGACCCGGCCGGCGACGATGTCGGGAACGACGGGCTCAAGGCCGTAACCGACCTCTATCCGAACCCGCCGGTCCTCGGTCATGATGAAGAGGACGAGGCCGTCGTCGAGGCCCTTGCGGCCGACTTTCCAGGCGGTAAAGGCCCTTCCCCCGAAGTCTTCGATCGGCTCGCCTCCGGTCGTCCGATCGATGTAGACCAGGACCTGATGGCCGGCTTCCCTCTCGTAGCCCTCGAGCCTCTCGTCCAGAGAACGGATCGTCGCCGGAGAGAGAAAGCCGGCCTTGTCCGTCGCCCATCGGTCGGGCGCCGGAGGGATTATGACGGCCGCGGCGGCGGCCAGGACGGCCGCCCCGCCGAGAAAAACGCCCGCGGCCGCCCGGCCGGCGAGACGTCGGAGCATCGAGGTCAGAATTTGACGGGCGGCGCGGTCTCGACTCCGGACTGGGCCTTGAAGTACTGCTTTTCGGCGAAGCGCGCGCCGAAGAAGCCGGCGATGAAGACGGTCGGGAAGGACATCCGTTTCGTGTTGAAGGCCTGGGCGGATTCGTTGTAGCGCTGGCGTTCGGTCGTGATCCGGTTTTCCGTGCCTTCGAGCTGGACTTGAAGGTCGCGGAAATTCTGGGTGGCCTTGAGGTCGGGATAATTCTCGACGGCGACGAGAAGGCGGGAAATGGCCGAGCCGAGCTGGTCCTGGGCCTGCTGGAATTGGGCGAAGGCCTCGGCATCGGAGAGTCGGCCGGCGTCGATGCTGACCTGGCCGACTCTGGCCCTGGCCTCGGTCACGGCCGTGAAGGTCGAACGCTCGAATTCCGCCGCGCCCTTGACCGTCTCGACGAGGTTGGGGACGAGGTCGGCCCGCCGTTGGTAGACGTTCTCGACTTGGGCCCAGGCGGACCGGACGCCTTGGTCGAGCTTGACCAGGGAGTTGTACTGGCCGGCGATCCACAAGCCGACGATGATCGCCCCGAGGACGAGGAGGCCCAGGCAGCCGACAAGCCCGTATTTTCTCTTGGGGAGGGCCGAGGCGCCGGGGGTGGCTGTCGCGTTGGTCATTTGTCCCTTCCTTTCAGCAATTTAAATGACGGAGCCGGGGGGGATCACGGCGTTCTTGGGGATGACGACGATCCCCCCGACGATGCTGTAGTTGTCCGAAGCCTCGCTGATGATCCCCCGGGCGTTGACGATCCTGACTCCATCGCCGATCCGGGCGTTCTTGTCGATGATGGCGTTGCGGATTTCCGAGTCCCGGCCGATCCCGACGCCGGGAACTCCCCGGGAAGCGGCCAGGAGAAGATCCTCCCGGGACTCGTAATAGTCGGCCCCCATCATGACGACCCGCTCGAGACGGCACGCCTCTCCGACCCGCGACCGGACGCCGACGATCGAGTCCCGGACCGAGGACCGGTTGATGATGCTGCCTTCGCAGAGAATCGAGGACTGGATGTCCGCGCCCAGGATCTTCGCCCCCGGCAGATACCGGACGTTGGTGAAGATCGGCCGGTCCTCGTCGTAGAAGTTGAACCTCGGCAGGGGGCGGGTCAAATTGATGTTGGCCTCGAAAAAGCCGGGGATCGTTCCGATGTCCTCCCAGTACTCATCGAAGAAATAGGCAAAAACCCGCCGCTCCTTGATCGCCCGGGGAATGACCTGGCGTCCGAAGTCTTCCTCGGTCGAGCCCTCGAGGAGGTCCTTGAGGACTTGCCATTCGAAGACGTAGATCCCCATCGAGGCCAGATGCGTCCGGCCGCCCGGGCTGATCCCGTGCTCCTCGAAGACGGTCTCGGGAACGCGCATCGCCTCGACCGTGCCCGCGTCCCGGGGTTTTTCCTTGAACTCGACGATCCGTCCCGAGGCGTCGACCTTCATGACCCCGAACTCCCCGACGGCCTCGGTCATGACCGGAATCACGGAGATCGTGATGTCCGCGCCCGAACGCTCGTGAAAGGCCAGGAACTTCCGGTAGTCCATCCGGTAGAGATGGTCGCCGGAGAGGAGGAGAACGCGGTCGCCGACCCCCTCGATGTGGACGAGATTCTGGCGGACGGCGTCGGCCGTGCCCTGGAACCAATCCCGCCGTTCAAACGTCTGCTGGGCGGCCAGGATGGTGATGAACTCCTTCTGAAAGCCGTCGAAACGATAGGAGGCGAAGATGTGGCGGTGGAGAGAGACACTGGCGAACTGGGTCAGGATGAAAATCCGCCGGAAGCCGGAGTGGATGCAATTCGAGATCGGGATGTCGATGAGCCGGAAGCGGCCGGCGATCGGGACGGCCGGCTTGCTTCGGATCTTGGTCAAGGGAGACAAACGGGCCCCCTGGCCTCCGGCCATGATGACGGAAACGACTCTGGCCATCGTCTCAAATCCTTCCTATTGCGGCCCCGGCCAGTATACCACACCGTCGACCGAAAAAGCCTCTTGCCTTTTTCCCCGCCCTGGCATATCGTATCTTCAGAAAGCGAGGATTCCGGCCCGCCGGGCAACCGCGGCAAGGAGGGGCTTGGGCTGGAAGGAATGACCGACATGAGCGAGCAGATTCTGGAGAGACGGACATGCGCCCAGTTCCGCATCCCCGGGGCGACGGTCGCCTATAAGAAGATGAAGGGCTTGTTCAAGAAACCGAGCTACGGCGGGGAGTTTCTCCCCGTGCTCGACATCAGCCGGGGAGGGATCCGCTTCCTCTCCCAAGGCATTATCGAAAACGACACCCGGATTTACCTCAAGATCCAGGTTCCCGGCGACAATTTTCCCCTGGCCATGACCGGCACGGTCCGTTGGTACTCCCCCAACCCCGGGATGAGCTACAAGTACCAGATCGGCGTCCAGTTCCACCCCTACGGCGAGAAAAAGGACATGAATTACCCCGGGAATCTGGTCAAAATCATCTCCTACGAGCAGAAGTTCCTCGACGAAACGACGGTCATCAAGGACGAGACGGGCGGCCGGGGCGGGACCTTCGAAATCTGACCGGCGGGCTAGGTTTTCGGCTTTTCCCCCTCGACGACGACCTGGGAGTAGTCGGCGATCCGGCCCAGGGTCTTCCGGATGGCCTGGAGAAGAGCCAGGCGGTTGCGGCGCAATTTGGTCTCCTTGGCCATGACCAGGACCTTCTCGAAAAAGATCCCCAGGAGGGGCTCGAGCCGGAAGAGGACCCTCTGGGCCTGGTCGAAATCGCCTTTGGCGGCCAAGGGCAGGGCGTTGTTCTTGACGAGGATGTACGTCGCGTGGAGATCCCGTTCGGCTTTCTCGACGAATCCGCCCGGGTCCAAAGGATACGGCGACGTCCTCGCGAGGATATTGTTGACCCGCTTGGCCATGAGGATCATCGGCTCGAAGCGGGGACTGGACTTGAGGTCCTCCAGGGCTATGATCCGGAGCCGGGCATGAAGGAAATTGTCGATACCGGCCCCGAGGGCGGCGCCGACGAGGTCGTAGCGGAATCCCTCCCGTTCGAACAGGGTCCGCAGCCGGCCGGCGAAAAACTCACGGAGATAGTCGACGATCTCGGCCTTCGGCCTTTTCAGTCGGTCGCCGTAGCCGGCCAGGACCCTCTCGAGCAGCCGCCCGATGGACAAATCCAGGCGCTTTTCGAGGATGATCCGGCAGACGCCTTGGGCGTTTCTGCGGAGTCCGAAGGGATCGCCCGATCCCGTCGTCTGGACGCCCACGCCGACGACCCCGACGATCGCATCGAGCTTGTCGGCCAGGGACAGGAGGGCCCCCTCGAGCGAGGACGGAAGCCGGTCGTCGACGCTCTGAGGCTGATAATGCTCGGCGATGGCCAGGGCGGCAACCGGCGATAATCCCGCCCGGCGGGCATAGAGGCCCCCCATTTTCCCCTGGAGGGAAGGAAACTCCCGGACCATATCGGTCACAAGGTCGGCTTTGCAGAACTCGGCCGCGGCGGCGAGGTCCTCGTCCGAGGAGGCCGCTCCCGTTTTGCGCCCGAGGTACCGGACAAGCTTGCCGAGCCGCTCGGACTTGTCGGCGTACGTCCCGAGCTTCTCCTGAAAAAGGACGTTCCTGAGCTTGGCCGCATGCTTCTTCAAGGGGACCTGGAGGTCCTGGGCCCAGAAGAAACGGGCGTCGGCCAGCCGGGCCTTGAGAACCCGTTCATGGCCTTGGCGGATGAAACCTTTCGGGTCGCCGGGAGCGTCGGCCAGTCCGATGAAGATCGGGAGCTGGCGGCCGCCGCGGACGACGGAAAAGAGCTTCTGGCCCTCCCTCATGGCCGTGCTGAGGACCTCGATCGGAAGTTCGAGAAAAGCCTCGGGGAAGGACCCGAGGAAGGCGAACGGCCATTCCACATCGTTGGCGAGTTTGTCGAGGAGGGCTTCGTCGGGGAAGAGTTCGGCTTCCAGGGGAGCCAACAATTTCCCGATCTGATCCCGAATCAAAGACTTGCGCTCCTCGTGGTCGATGAGGACGAGACGCTCCCGGAGGGCGGTTCGATAGCCCTCGAAGGACGCGACCCGGAAGGCCTCCGGGGCGTGCAGGGCGTGGCCCGTCGTCGTCTCCCCGGACGAAAGCCCGTCGAGGGAAAAGGCGACGACCTCGCCGCCGAAGAGACACAGCAGCCCGCGGATAGGCCTGGAGAAGCGCATCGCCCCCGTCCCCCAGCGCATCATTTTCGGGAAGGAAGGGGCCGCGATGACGTCGGGCAGAACCCGGCCGAGGATTTCGGACGTGGGCTGGCCGCGGATGAGCTTCCGGACTCCGACGTATTCCCCTTTCTCGGTCCGGACGACCTCGAGCTCGGCCGGAGAAACGCCCTTCGACCTGGCGAAGCCGAGGGCGGCGGCCGTCGGCGAGCCGTCGGCGGCATACGCGGCGGCCCGGGACGGCCCGGCGATGACGTCCTCGCGGTCCGGCTGGCCGGCGGCGAAATCGCCGACGAGGACGAGCCGGCGGGTGGAGGACAGAGACCGGAGCGAGGAGACGGCGATCTTCCGGGCGGCGAGCGCCTCGGTCAGCCGGCTGCTCATCTCGGCCAGGGCCGTCCGGACATGGGAGAGGGGCATCTCCTCGACGCGGATTTCCAGGAGAAATTCCATCAGGAATCCCCTTCCTCCGCGGCCGCGGCCCCGGCGTATTTTCGGGCGACTTGAATGACCAAGGCCCGGACCTGGGCGATCATCTTGACCCGCTCCGTGACGCTGATCGCCCCCCGGGCGTCGAGGAGGTTGAAGAGGTGGGAGCTCTTGAGGCACATGTCGTAGGCCGGCAGGACCAGCCCCTTGTCGGCGAGTTGGCGGGCCTCGGCCTCAGCCAAGGCGAATTGGTCGCGAAGCGACTTGACCGTAGCCTGGCGGAAGTTGAATTCCGAGAACTGACGCTCCTCGGCCAACCTGAGGTCGCGGTAGGTGACGTCGTCCGACCATTGGAGGTCGTACATGTCCTCCCGCCCTTCGATGAACATCTCGAGGCGCTCGAGTCCGTAAGTGATTTCGACGGGGATGGGGAAGACCT
>VGJF01000186.1 GCA_016867585.1 Candidatus Aminicenantota bacterium
AGGGTCAGAAGGATTTTTTCGTCGAGGGCCTTGATCCCGTCCTCAAGGGCCTTGATCTCGTCGCCGACGCCCTTCATCTCGGCGATGATGTCCGAGGCGTCCTCCTTGGCCCGTTTGAGCCGAGCGACGTCTTCCGAGGCCTTGTTGCGCCGGGCCCGGAGGTCCTCGGCCCGGCGGAGGGCCTCCCGCTTCGTCTCGGAGAGGCGGATGAATTCCGAGAGGTCGACCGGAACGCCGCGGGACCGGGTCTTGCGGAGGACGAGGTCGACGTTTTCGAGGACGAATTTCGGGTCCAACATGGATGAATTATAGCATATCCTGGTCGTCAGACAGTTTGCCCTCTTGGCGTCGTCTCCGCATGGCGTGTCCATATCCCCCTCCGACTCTCGAAGACGCTGACGAGTTTCGGGGCTCCCCCTACGAAAGGGGGAGTAGAGGGGGTCAGTATCAATAGTCTCAAAGTCTTAAACGCGTCTTCGCCTGACGAGGGTCCCACTCCGCTCCGGGGGACACGGCCGCGCCATGGGATACCGGGTCAATAATAAAAAGCGTTGGATGGTCAATCGCATATTCGTTTGACCGGGCCGGAAGATTTCCCCTATAGTAGTGTCCCGATGATCCAGGTTTACACCGGAAACGGCAAGGGCAAGACGACGGCCGCTCTGGGGCTGGCCGTGAGGGCGGCCGGCCACGGGATGCGGACTTACATCGGCCAGTTCCTCAAGGGGCAGAAATACGGCGAGCTGGCCGGGGTGAAGCGGCTCGCTCCATGGGTGACGATCGAGCAGTTCGGACGGAAGGGTTTCGTCCATGTCACAGAAGAAATCGAGGACGAAGATGTCCGGCGGGCCCGGCGGGCGCTCGGGCGCTGCCGGAAGGCGATGCTTTCGGGGAGATATGACATCGTCGTCTTCGACGAGGTCAACGTCGCCCTCCATTTCAAGCTGATCGCCGAGGCCGAGGTCCTCGCCGTCCTGGACGAACGACCGGAAGGGGTTGAGGTCGTCCTGACGGGCCGTTACGCCCCGGCCTCGGTCGTCCGTCGGGCCGACCTCGTCACCGAGATGAAGGAACGGAAGCATTACTTCGCCAAGGGCGTCCGGGCCCGGAAAGGGATCGAAAAATAGGGTTGAGATGATCACGCTCAGCCGGGCCGACTTCGAGACGCTCGTCGAACAGGCCGTCGAGACGCTCCCCCGCCGCTTCAAGGACCTCATGAAGAACGTCGCCGTGATGGTCGAGGATTTCCCCTCGCCGGAGATCCTGCGCGACATGGGGTTCCGCTCTCGCTGGGACCTCCTGGGGCTCTACCACGGCGTCCCTTATGAGCACCGCGGATCGAGCTACGGAAACGTCCCGCCCGACGTCATCCTTCTCTTTCAGAAGCCGATCGAGCGCATCTGTGAGACGGAGGAGGACGTCGGCGCCCAGATCCGGGAGACCGTCATCCACGAAGTCGCCCATTACTTCGGCTTCAGCGAAGAGGACCTCGGGCGGGTCGAGCGGGAGACGCGGCCGAAGAACAAGAAGGAAAGGCGGTAGAGGATGGGGAAACGTTTTGAAGGGATTTTTCCGGCCCTGCTGACGCCCTTCCTGGGCGGGGCGGAGGGGGGGGAGGTCGATTATCCGGGCTTCCGCGAAAACATCTCGAAATACAACGCCTTCGACCTGGCCGGATACGTCATCGGCGGCTCGAACGGCGAGTGCGTCCTCGTCTCGAACGACGAGACGGCCCAGCTCGTCGAGACGGCGAAGTCGGTTGCCGCCCCCGGCCGCCTCGTTATCGCCGGGACGGCCCAGGAATCGACCCGGCTGACCATCGATTTCACAAAACGGCTGGCCGGCTGCGGAGCCGACGCGGCCCTTATCCGGCCGCCGAGCTATTACAAGGCCAGGATGAACCGGGAGGCCCTGAGGCGACACTTCCTGGCCGTGGCCGACGCCTCGCCCATCCCGGTCATCGTTTACAACATCCCCCAGAACACCGGGATCACGATCGAACCGGGCCTCGTCGTCGAGCTGGCCGGACACCCCCGGATCGCCGGCCTTAAGGAAAGCCTGGGCAGCCTGGCCTATCTCGGGGAGATCATCCGGCAGCTCCCGGAAAATTTCAGCTATCTCACGGGGTCCGGATTTGTCGTCCTCCCCGCCCTTCTGGCCGGGGCGAGCGGGGCGATCCTGGCCGTGGCCAACGCCGCCCCGGGGCTGTGCCTCGAGATTTATCGGCTCTTTCGGGAGGGGAAAATCGAAGAAGCCCAGCGGCGGCAACTCGACCTTATTCCCCTCAACAAGGCGGCGATGGAGACATATGGGATCCCGGGTCTGAAATACGCCATGGATGTCCAGGGATTCCGGGGGGGGGCCGTCCGCCTGCCCCTGCTCCCGATCGACGAAAAAGGAAAATCCGAAATCCGGACTTTAATTGAGGGACAGGTCCACTATTCCCCAATTATCGATGAAGATAAAAAGCGTTGATAACATAAAGAAAAAATAGAGGAGAAGATGATGAAATCGGGCCTGGTCGCCTTCGCCGTTTTGGTCCTCGCCGTCGCCGCCGCCCCGCCCCAACCTCAATCCCCCAAAGGCCCGCGGGGCGACGAATGGGAGAATCCGAAAATCTTCGGCGTCGGGAAAGAGGAGCCCCGGGCCAGCTTCGTCCCCTTCCCCGACGCCGCCTCGCCCCTCAAGGTCGACCCCGAGCTTTCCCCGCTCACTTTGTCCCTCAACGGGACTTGGAAATTCCACTGGGCCGAGAAGCCGGCCGGCCGGCCGCTCGATTTCTGGAAATTCGGCTACGACGTCAGCCGGTGGAATGACATCGCCGTTCCCTCCAACTGGGAAATCCAGGGCTACGGCATCCCGATCTACGTCAACTCCTCCTACGAATGGGTCAAACCCCCCGCTCAACCCGACCCTCCTCGGGTCCCCCACGACTATAACCCCGTCGGATCCTATAAACGGACCTTCACCGTCCCCGACTCTTGGCGCAACATGCGGGTCCTCGTCCACTTCGGGGCGGTCAAGTCGGCCTTCTATCTCTGGGTCAACGGCCGCTATCTCGGCTACAGCGAGGACTCGAAGACTCCGGCCGAGTGGGACATCACTCCCCATCTGCGGAAGGGCCCCAACGAGATCGCCCTCGAAGTCTACCGCTGGACGGACGGATCCTACCTCGAATGCCAGGACTTCTGGCGGCTGAGCGGGATCGAGCGCGACGTCGCTCTCATCGCCGCCCCCAAGGTCCGGATCCGGGATTTCTGGGCCAAGGCGAGCCTCGCCGACGATTACCGCGACGGCCGGCTCGAGGTCGAGGTCGAGCTTCTCAACCGGAACGTCGGCTTTCTCGGCGGCAAGTACGCCGTCGAGATGACCCTCCACGACGGCGACGGCCGGACGATCGCCGCGGCTTCCCAGACGGCCGGCCTCGGCGGGAAGGAAAAGGCGAGGCTCATCCTCACGGCCAAAGTCCCCGCTCCCCGGAAGTGGACGGCCGAGACGCCCAACCTCTATCTCCTCGTCTTGACCCTCAAGGAGCCCGGCGGCCGGACGGTCGAGGCCGTCTCGGCGAAAATCGGCTTCCGCCGGGTCGAGATCGTCGATGGGCGGCTGCTCCTCAACGGCGTTCCCATCCTCCTCAAAGGGACCAACCGCCACGAGCACGACCCCGTCACGGCCCACGTCATCTCCGAGGCCTCGATGCGCCGCGACATCGCCCTCATGAAGCAGTTCAACATCAACGCCGTCCGGACGAGCCATTACCCCAACGACCCGAGGTGGTACGACCTTTGCGACGAGTACGGCCTTTACCTCGTCGACGAAGCGAACATCGAATCCCACGGCATGGGCTACGGCGAGAAAAGCCTGGCCAAGAACCCCGACTGGGCCGGGGCCCACCTCGACCGGACGATCCGGATGGTCGAGCGGGACAAGAACCACCCCTCGGTCATCATCTGGTCCCTGGGCAACGAGGCCGGCGACGGGCCGAACTTCGAGGCGACCTCGGCCTGGATCCGCAAGCGCGATCCTTCCCGGCCCGTCCACTACGAGCGGGCCGGCGACCGGCCGCATACGGACATCGTCTGCCCGATGTACGCCCGGATCGAGACCCTCAAAGCCTACGGCTTGCGCAAACAATCCCGCCCCCTGATCCTTTGCGAGTACACCCACGCCATGGGGAACTCGAACGGGAACCTCCAGGACTATTGGGACGTCATCGAGAAATTCCCCCACCTCCAGGGGGGCTTCGTCTGGGACTGGGTCGACCAAGGGTTCGCGGCCAAGAACGCCAAAGGCGAGCCCTACTGGGCCTACGGCGGCGATTTCGGCCCTCCCGGCACCCCTTCCGACGACAACTTCTGCTGCAACGGACTCGTTGGACCCGACCGCGATCCACACCCCGCCCTGTGGGAGGTCAAGAAAGTCTATCAATACGTCAAGATCAGGCAAACCCTGTCGGGCGGCCGGCCGGCGATCGCCGTGACCAACGCCTACGATTTCGCGAACCTCGACCGGTTCGACATCCTCTGGGAGGTCCTGGCCGACGGCCGAGAACGCCTCGCCGGCGGGACGATCCCCCGCCCCGGCCTCGCCCCCGGGGAAACGCAAATCTTTCCCCTGGACTTCACCCCGGCCGCGGCCGCCAAGCCCGGCCGGGAAGCCTTCCTCAACATTTCCGTCGTCACGGCCGACGACGATCCTCTTCTCCCCCGGGGCCACGTCGTCGCCGCCGAGCAGTTCGCCCTCGGCTTCGTCCGGCCCGCCGCGCCGGCGAGCGCCGCCCCCCTCCCCAAGATCGCCTTGACCCAGGACGCCGACCGAGCCGAAATCAAGGGCGAAAAATTCTCGGCCGTTTTCGATAAAACGACCGGCCTCCTCGCCTCTTACGAATACGGCGGCCTCCCTCTCGTCCGGACGGGCCTCGAGCCGAATTTCTGGCGCCCCCCGACCGACAACGATTTCGGGAACCGGATGCCGGTCCGGACCGCCGTCTGGCGCAAGGCCGGCCTCAACCGGGTTCTCGAGAAATTCAGCCTGGAGCAGGTCGACGCATCGTCCGTCCGCGTCGAAGCCCGCTATTCCCTCAAGGACGTCCAGGCCGAATACGTCCTCGCCTACCTCGTCCGCGGAGACGGCCGAATCGCCGTCGACGTCCGCTTCTCGCCCGCCTCCAGGAATCTCCCCGAAATCCCGCGGATCGGCACGTCCATGACCCTTCCGGCCGCCTTGTCCTCCGTCCGCTGGTTCGGCCGCGGCCCCCATGAGAACCACATCGACCGGAAATCATCGGCCTTCGTCGGCCTATATGCGGCTTCCGTCGCCGACGCGACGATTCCCTACGTCAGCCTCCAGGAGTACGGCCATCACACCGATTGCCGCTGGGTGGCCTTGACGAACCTCGACGGGGCGGGGATTCTCGCCGTCGGCCTCCCCCATCTCGAATATAGCGCCCGGCCCTACACCGCCGAGGATCTGACCCTGGAGAGGCGGGGCGAAAAGCATCCCGCGGACATCGCCAAAAGGGATTTCGTCACGCTCAACCTCGATTACGGGCAGATGGGCGTCGGCGGGGACGACTCCTGGGGCGCTCAGACCCATCCCCAGTACCTTCTCCGGCCGCGGGAATACGCCTACCGCTTTCTCCTCCGCGGACTGGCCAAGGGCGACGACCCGGCCGTCCTGGCAAAAATGATTTTATAGAAGCGGTTCTTGGCCCGGCCGCCCTCGGTCCGGTTGTCGGCGACCGGCCGCTCTTGGCCCCAGCCGACGGCGCTCGATCTCGCGGCGTCGATCCCCCCTCGAAAAAAAACGACCGTGCGCCCGGCTCCGACTCCGCCCTCTCCGCGTCGCCTCCGCAGCCGGCTCGGGCCGGGGGCATCCGACCCACAAGAGCCGTCCTGTTACCGTTGCTACCTTCCGGTCCTGGCGGGGTTGGCAGGCCGCTCCTTGCTCGGAGCCCCGACCGTCGTCGCCGCTTACGGAAACGCCGGCCGGACAGATTGAAGCCTCGGCTCGGGCATCGACCCCACTGGAGCGGGTTGTGGGCTACAGGGCACCGCTAGCTCCCCGTCGTGCACGGTCGAACGAAAATTATACACGAATACGACGCCTCCGGACAGAGGCGAACGCAGGCCGACGCGGGCCTAGAACCGAAAGCCCAGCCCGCCGCGCAGATACAGGCCGTCCCACAGGCCGGCCTCGCCGAGGACGATGAGCCCGCCGAAGAGCTCGAGCCTGAGACCCAGGCCGAGATGAAGGATGGGCAGATAGCCGGGGAGGTCGAAATCGATGTCCTCGGCGAGTTCGGCGAACGTCTTCGTTTTGGCGTCTTCGACCTTCTCCGCGGCCGTCCCGACGGCGTAGGTCCCGGCGTAGGAATAGGCGAACGTCCCGTCGAGAGGGGCGATCCCCAGCCCGAGGGAGAGATACGGCTTGATCACGGCTTCGGCCGGCCCGATGTCCCAGCGAAAACTGACGTGCGGGGAGATCGGGTTCGTCTCGATGAAAGCCTCGGCCTCGACCTCGGCCTTGCTCCCGTCGGCGAAATCCTGGGCCAGGGTCCCGGTCAGGGCGAGGCGGATCCGGCTCCGTTCGAGGCCGAGGCCGAAGCTGAACGTCCCCGCCCGGCCGCGGGCGTAATAGCGAAGCTCGAGGCCGTAATTCGAACCGTCCGAGTCCAAGGCGAATCTCGGGTCGAAGGCCGCCTTGACCAGCCCGGCATAGGACGATCCGAGCTTCTTGACGACCTCGTCCCGGACTTCCTCGGCCAGACGCTTGGTCAGAGAAGATTCGAGCCAGGCGAT
>VGJF01000187.1 GCA_016867585.1 Candidatus Aminicenantota bacterium
GGCTCCCCGCCGACGAATTGTCTCGGCAAGTTGGACGGCGATCGCCCCCGCCTTGAGATACTGTCGGGCCGATTCCATGACGACCGGGGCGTAGGGTGCCCGGCCGATCATCTCGGGGTCCATTTCCACGGTGAAGGCCAGGGCGAATGGATGCCGGATCTCGACCGGAACGCCATAGCGGTTGGCCCGGCCGGCGCGGGAATAGAAGTGATAGTCTTGGCTCCCGGCCACCCCGACCGAGTGCGCCCCGAGTTTGAGGGCCCAGGATTTGATGAACCGCGTGTTGTCTCCGGCCTCCTCCGGTCTCGGCCGGCCGGCTTTCGGGGCTTCCCCCCCGCCTCCCTTCCCCTCGGCAAGGGGATGAAGCGCTTTGACCGCCGCAAAGCTCGCCTCGGCCGCGGCGAATCCGGCGGCCTCGTAATGGGCCGCCTTGGGGGAGAGCAGGCCCGGTCGCGCCCGGAAACCTTCGTCCGCCGCCCTCTTTTCCGGATGCCGGGCATAATATTCCTCGAACCGGCTCGTTCCCGGGACGAGCTCCCGACGCGAGAACATCGTGTCGCGTTCGTCGAAGCGGCCGCTCGGATCGGTCCCTTCGTCGCGGCGTTTCGGGTTGAAGGGAAAAGCGAGGACGGCCGCCGCGGCGAGATAGGCCAGGACGACGACGAAGGCCGGCGTTCTCGAGGGAGAGACGAGCGCCGCGGCGACGGGCGGCAAAGCCCCGGCGAGACCCCATCCGGCGAACCAGGCCGCGGCCCGTCCCTTTCGCTCCGCGAGCGAAATTCCCGCGGCCGCCAACCCGGAGGCCAGGACGACGCCGCCGAGAAAGAGCGCCGCGAGTCTCATTTCTTCCTCGGCGGCGGGGCGAAAGAGACCGAGATGACCTGGGCGTTGGCCTTCTCCATGGCGGCCAGCCGGCCGAAAGATTTCCATTTGTCCGTCCCCGGCTCGCCGGCGTTGACCCGGTAGCGCCCCGCGGCGAAAACCATCGGCTGGAAGGAATCGCCCTTGATCCGGATCGTGTAGACCGTCTCGCCGCTTCTTTCCTCGACGACCTGGACGACCGGTTCGGCCATCCCGTGAAACCTCAGGAGGGGCAGATATCCGAACGGCCTTTTCCCGTAGTTTTCGAGCTGGGAGATGACGACCGGCCAGCCCGGATAGGGCTTCGACTCGGCCGCGTCCGGACCCGCCCAGCGCGGCCAGCACTCAAGCGAGATCTTCCGCGTTTCCCTATCGAAGCGGGCGATTCCATATCCGGCGGCCCGGTCGTAAAGCTTCTCGGGCTTTCGGCCCGTCACATAGGGATTGACGACCGCCCGGACGGTCATCCGGTTCCCGAAGCCGTCCCGGAAATCACCGGCGTAGGGCGGGTCGCCGGGTCTTCGGTTGGCGCCCGGCGTGTTGGGGAACCAGCGACGCGGCCAATAGTTCGAGATCGAGGGGACGCAGAGGGCATAGCCGGCGTCTCTCCAGCCCTCTACTCCATACTGGATCGTGCTCCCGAGATGTTGGTCGCCGGCGAGGTGGACGGCAAAGGCTTTTCGCATTTCGCGGAGGGCGGCATTGCGGCCGCGGGGCGGCCAGCCGTTCGAGTCCATGTCGGCCACGGGGACGTCGTTCTCCGGATATTCGCCCGGCTTGAGAACGGGCAGGCGGGGCACGGCGTCGTCCGTCAGGGCGTCGGCCGGGAGGGTGGCGACGTTCGAGAAGATCGTCTGCGACAGGACGGCCTTCATCCAAACTCCGCCGGCCCAATCGGACGCCCAATCCTTGAGGAATTTGATCTGCCTGGCCCCGAGGAGCTCGGCCCCGGGGGCATCGGCCTCCTTCGCCGCGTTGAACTCTTTGTTCCGCGCCCAGCCGTTATAGACGTCGGCTGCGGGGAGGAGCGGCTTGGGGGCCGATTTCCATTTCCGGTCCTCGATGACGGCCAGACTCAACCCGGCGTAATCGAGGCCGCAGAAGTATACCCCGATCCCCTGCGCGACCGGCTCCGGGTCGGGCGGGTCGGGGAGATGGCCCGTCTGCGTCCGCAGAACCATGTTGACCCACCGGGGAGGCATCTTGTAGCCCCCCTGATCCTGAGCGGCCGCCCCCACGAAGCCGGGCGGCGTGGCCTTCCCCCCCGCCCCCCAGAGATTGCCGTGATAGACGTCGTGGTCGTCGGGGATGGAGACCGACGGCCGGTCCTTGAGCAGGCCGCCGAAGGCCCAGCCAAAGAGATACCACTTGCGGAGATAATCGAGGATGGCGGCCTCGACCGGCTCGGTCTGAATCCCGTAGCCGCCGACGGGCTCGTAGATCTGGTCGCCCGAGAAAAAGAGGAGGTCGGGACGATGCGCGGCGACGTGGCGGGCGAGATCGGCATGGGGAAAGCCGAGGTCGTTATTGCCGGTAAAGGCCGCCAGGACGATTTCTTTCTGAGCCCAAGGTTCCTTCCGGATCGTTCCCTCGAAGGCATAGGTCTCGCGCCTCCCCTCGGCCGCGGCGATCTCCGAGACGATTTGGTACGGGACCTCTTTGGACCCGTCCCACCCCGCAAGGCGGAAGACGGCCGTCCGGGAATCGGGTTCGATCGCCGCTTCGGCCGCTTCGGCCCAGTCCGAATCATTCCGGACCCGGAGGCGGACTGTCTTGGCGTCCTGTTCGCCCAAGGGAGGCAGCTGGGCCTTGAGCTTGAGGGTGCCGCGGCTGAGGGTATACTGGCAGAACAGAACGGGACCGAAAGCCCGCTCGTCATGCCGTTCGACGGCATCCCCCGAAACGGCCCAGTCCTCGAACCAGACCGCGGGAGACCCTCCGGCCGCCTCCATGTCGGGCAGATGGGCGACGAGAGCGATGCCGCCGGCCAAATCCTCGGCGGGCCAGCCGTCCGTTTCGAGGTCGGCCATTTTGGCGCTCGTTGCCGGATCGAAAACCGCCAGGGCGAGCCTGGCCCCGTTTCCGGACGGCGCGGCGCGGAGGACAAGGTCCAGTCCCTGATGGAATTTCTTCTCCAGGGAAACCCGGACGACGTCCGAGGTCAGGGACTCGAGGCCGCCGAGGAAGAGCGTGCCGTCGGAGAGGATGCCGGCCTCCGGGCCTTTCCCGTAAATCGCGATGTCGCGGAAATCGTCGAACTCCCCCCGGGCGGCAAACCGAAAGCCGACCCAATTTTTTTGCCGGACGTTCTTGGCGGATGCGGCCACTCCGAACCGGATCCGGATCGTCCAGGGGCCGGGCTTGGCCGGAAGGGCGCGGGTCAAAAGGTGGACGTTGCGGTCTCCGGCCGCCGCGAGGCACTCCAGACGGCCGTCCCTGATTCGCCAATCCTGAAGGCGATTGGTCCAGTAGTCCGGACCAGGCCAGATCCGCTCAACACCCTTGGGCCAGGCGCTTCGAAAATCCGCGCTTTCCGGAGTCTGAGCCCTTGCCCCCGCCAGGAACGCGGACACCGCCGCAACTCCCAGCCATAATGGCGCAACTTTTCGAAGCTTCTCTCTCATCAAATACGGGGACAAACAAAACAAATACGGGGACACATACCTTATCTGTCCTCAAAAGTGGACAGATAAGGTATGTGTCCCCGTATTTCTATCAGGGTTGTTGTCACCGATCAAGGGCGGGGAAGGGGAATTCCTTGGACGGCCGGCGTTCGGTCCGCATGATCTCCCGGATCCGGGCGACGACCTCCGGATGGGCCGCGGCCGCGTCCTTCGTCTCCCCGACATCGGTTTCCAAATCATAGAGCTCGACGGGCGCCTCCGGGTTCTTCAGGAGATTCCGGCGCACGCCCTTCCACTGTCCCAGCCGGACCATCTGCTGCCCTCCGTAGGCCGGGAATTCCATGTAGAGGAACTCGTGCCGGGAGGCCT
This sequence comes from Candidatus Aminicenantota bacterium, assembly GCA_016867585.1. GTDB lineage: Bacteria > Acidobacteriota > Aminicenantia > Aminicenantales > UBA4085 > JAAZPG01. The sequence continues at coordinate 3,855 of VGJF01000187.1, forward strand.
TCCCCTTTTCGAGGAACACCGGGGCGAAGCTCAAGCCGTCGATCTTCGGCGGTATCCGCGCCGGTGCCCCCGCGGCGTCGAGGATCGTCGGCAGCATGTCCTGGAAAGCGCAGACGTAGTCCGAAGTCCACCCCGCCCTGACCTTTCCGGGCCAGCGGACGATGAGCGGGACCCGGATCCCGCCCTCGTAGACATATCCCTTATGCATCCGGAAAGGCCCGTTGCCGCGGAAAAAATCCATGTCATAGCCGCCGACGTCGTAGGTCGCGCCGTTGTCGCTCGAGAAGATGACGAGCGTATCTTCCTCCAGGCCGAGCTCGCCGATCAAGGCCAAGATCCGGCCGACGCTCCGGTCGAGCCGGGTGATCATGGCCGCGTAGGTCGCCCTCGGAAAAGCGTTCGGTAGATAGCCTTTCTTTCCGTCGTAGGGCGCCTCGGGCCACATCCCCCGATATTCCGCCAGGGAGTCCTCGGGGACCTGGAGAGCGAGGTGAGGGATCGTCGTCGCGTAAAACAGGAAAAAAGGCTTGGCCCGGTTTTCGCGAATGAAGCCCAGAGCTTCCCGTTCGCAGAGGTCGGGGGCGTACAGCTTGCCGGTCACCCCCCCGTCGTTTCCTTCGAGGGCGATCTTCTCTCCGTTACGCCGAAGGTAGGTCGGATAGTGATTGTGGGCGTGGCGTTGGCAGTTGTATCCGAAGAACACGTCGAAACCCCGCTTGTTCGGATCGCCCTCCGAGCCAGGAAAGCCGAGCCCCCATTTGCCGACAACGGCCGTGGCGTATCCCTCGGCCTTGAGGAGCTCGGCCAAAGTCACGGTCCCGGCCGGGATGGGCGCTTGGCCCTCGGGCTTGATTTCTCGATTATCCCGGACGTGAGAATGGCCGGTGTGATATCCGGTCATGAGGACGCAGCGCGACGGCGCACAGACGGGGCTCCCGGAATAGGCCTGGGTGAAGCGAACTCCCGAGGCGGCCAGGCGGTCGATGTTCGGCGTCCGGATCTTCTTTTCGCCATAGCAGCCGAGCTGGGAATACCCCAAATCGTCCCCGACGAAGAGGATGACGTTCGGCTTTCGTCCCCGCGGCGCCTCCCCGGCACGGAGCCCGCTCCACCCGAGGGCCGTCGCTCCTAGGCCCGTCCGGCCGATCTTCGCAAGGAATTCCCGCCTCGTCGTCATCGCTCAGCCTTCCTTTCCCTCGAGCGCGCCGAGGCCTTCAAGAAGGTCGAGGTAGCCGCCCTTGACCAGGTCGGCCTTGGAAATGCCCAGACGTTCGAGCCATTCCTCGGCAATTTTCCTGCCCTCCTCCTCGCCCTGTCCCGGCCGGAGGACGACTTCGAGTTCGACGAACCGGCCCAGCCCCTCGACGTCGTCGTCATGGACGCGGGTCTGTCCGACCTGGCGCAAGCGCCGCGTTTTCTTGACGATCCCCCGAATCCCCAAAGCGGCGGCAAGGATCTCGCGGAGAAGGAGGGGCGCATCGGTCCCGTAAATGCGATAGACGGATTTCTTGGGGCTTTTCAAATCGGCCCGCTCGTAATGGATGAGCTCTCCCTTGCGGGGCCCGAAAATGCGGAGCTTGAGACGCCCGCGTTTCATCTTGAAATAGACGTCTTCCTGTTCCAAGACCGCGGTTCGCCCCGGCGCCAGTGTCTTGAGCTTCCGCCGGAACGTCCCGGGGTCGCGCAGGCGAGCTTTGACCTCGATGTTCTCGGCCATCGGTCAGTCCTTCGGAGCAAGATACAGCCCGAAGGCGGAGAGCGTCGGATTCGACCGGGATCGGCGGATGACGAGCCTTACCTTTCGGGCGGTGACGGGCGGAAAGCGCAGGAGGCGCTTGTAGCCGATCGTTGTCCCTTCGGCGCACGCCCTCCAGGCGGACCCGTCCCAAGACTCGAGGACGAAGGCCTCGATCCTCTGGCCGGCGCGGATATGCTCCTGGAGCATCGCCCGGTCAAAGGTCGCTTCGGCGACGAGGTCGAGTTCGATTTCCGCCGAGGTCGCGCCATCGGCCGCGGACCAATAGGTCCCCGGGTCTTCGTCGAGAACGGCCGACGGCGGCCTCCCCGGTTCCTCACTTGAGGCCCGGATGCCGGCCCCGGCCGCGAGGTTTGCGGCAAAAGTCGCCTCAAGGATCCGGCGCATCCCCTCGAGGGCTTCGACGTCGCGCTCGTGGATCAGGCCGCGCCGGTCGGGGGGAATATTGAGGAGAAGGACGCCGTTCCGGCCGACGGAGCTGTAGTAGATATCGACGAGCTTCTCCGGCGACTTGACCCGGCCGTCCTCGGCGGCGTGGTAGAACCAGCCAGGCCGGATCGAGACGTCGATTTCCGCCGGATACCAGAGGAGAGCCGTGGCCTCCCGGAGGCGCTGCCGGCTTCCGAGATCCGGCTGGGTCATGTCCATCGGGAGGAAAGCGGCCTCGAGGCCGGCGGCGGGAAGTTCCCTCAAATTCACCGGGACGACGCTCCATTCGGTCTCCCGGCCGTAACCCGATTCCGTCCCGACCCAGCGGACATCGGGCCCCATGATGGCGATCACGGCCTCGGGCTGGAGCTCGCGGATGAGGGCGTAATAGGAAGGCCAGTCGTATTCCTGCCGCTTGCCGTTCGGCCCCTCCCCGTTGGCCCCGTCGAACCAGACCTCGGCCACGGGGCCGTACCCCGTCAGAAGCTCGCGGAGCTGCGCCCGGAAGTGCTCGTTGTAGCGGGACGAGTCGCCGAAGGTCGGCTCGCGGCGGTCCCAGGGCGAAAGATAGACGCCGAAGGCCAGGCCGGCCTCGCGGCAGGCGGCCGAGACCTCCGCCACGATGTCGCCTTTACCGCCCCGCCAGGGGCTCGATCTGACGCTGTGGCCCGTGTGCCGGCTCGGCCAGAGACAAAAGCCGTCGTGGTGCTTGGCCGTGACGATGATCATCCTCATTCCC